>JBILIR010000212.1:0-3748 GCA_044368955.1 Limnohabitans sp. | reverse complement strand
ATGCGGTCCACCGCTTCATGGGCGGTTTGTAGCATGTCGTAATCATCGCTGTTGACAGGAAGGTTGGTGTGCACATTGCCATCACCGGCATGCATATGCAAAGCAGCCCACACACGGCCTTTCAAAACCCGTTGATGGGTGGCGTCCAGCGCTTGACGCAAAGGGGCAAAAGCCACGCCATTGAACAAACTGTGCAAGGGCTGGCGCAACTCGGTTTTCCAGCTGGCCCGCAGGCTGTGACTTTGTAAGTCAGGGAAGAAGTGGTCAATGCCGATCAGCCATGCAGACCAGCGTGTTTTAACTTCAAAGAGCAACTCCAAGGCTTGCGTCACCCGCTCTTGCAGTAACTCGGGCGAGGGCGCTTCGCTGTCTTCAGAGGCTTCACCCAAAGGCAAAGCGCCATGGCTGAGCAAATGGGTGAGCGCCTCGCACAGCGCAATCTTGTTA
This sequence comes from Limnohabitans sp., assembly GCA_044368955.1. GTDB lineage: Bacteria > Pseudomonadota > Gammaproteobacteria > Burkholderiales > Burkholderiaceae_C > Limnohabitans. Next base: position 3,301 of record JBILIR010000212.1, on the reverse strand, counting down.
CGCAAAGACAACTCGATGTTGATGCGCTCTATGCCGTCGGTGTACTCGGCCATGCGAGGCAAGGGAATGACCACGTCTTCGTTGATTTTGAAGGCATTGGTGTGGCGGCTGATGGCTGCAGTGCGTTTGCGGTCCAGCCAAAACTTTTTACGCGCCTCGGCGCTGACCGCCACAAAGCCCTCGCCCGTTCTGGCATTGGCCAAACGAATGACCTCAGAGGTGGCACGGGCCACCGCATCGGCATCGTCGCCAGCGATATCGCCAAACAGCACCATATTCGGTAAGCCGCCACGCTTGGACTTGGTGGTGTAGCCCACCGCTTTCAAATAGCGTCGGTCTAAATGCTCCAAACCCGCCAGTACCGTGCCACTGGTTTTGCCCAACTCGAACATATAGTTTTTGATGTCCACGATGCTGGGCACCGCTTCGCGGGCATGGCCAAAGAACTCCAAGCAAACGGTGCGTGTATGCGAGGGCATGCGATGCAAAATCCAACGTGCACTGGTGATCAAGCCATCACAACCCTCTTTTTGGATGCCCGGCAAGCCGCTTAAAAACTTATCGGTGACGTCTTTGCCCAGCCCGGCTTTGCGAAAACTTGCCCCGGGAATATCTAGGCGTTCTGTACGAATAGGAGTGACGCCATCGGCTTGGAAATAGCGCAATTCAAAACTGGCCATGTCGGCGTCGTGAATCTTCCCAAGGTTGTGGTTCAAGCGAACCACCTCCAACCATTGCGCGTCTGGCGTGACCATGCGCCAGCTGGCCAAGTTGTCCAGCGCCGTGCCCCACAGCACCGCCTTTTTGCCACCTGCATTCATGGCGATATTGCCGCCAATGCAGGAGGCTTCGGCAGATGTGGGGTCGACCGCAAACACAAAACCGGCTTGCTCTGCGGCATCGGCGACGCGTTGGGTGACCACGCCAGCTTCGGTGGCGATGGTGGCAAAAGCATGCTCCAAGCCCGGCAATTGCAACATTTCCACTTTGCCAAGAGCTTGCAGTTTTTCAGTGTTGATCACCGCACTTTTCCAACTGAGCGGAATGGCGCCACCGGTGTAGCCGGTGCCACCACCGCGCGGCACGATGGTCAAACCCAAATCAATGCAGGCCTTGACCAGCTTGGCCATTTCGGCTTCGGTGTCAGGCGCCAACACCACAAACGGGTATTCCACCCGCCAATCGGTGGCATCGGTGACATGCGACACACGGCTCATGGCATCAAAGCGGATATTGTTGTCATAGGTGCATTTGCGCAAAGCTTTATGGGCTTTCCTGCGCAAAAGACCGACCTCATCAAACTTGCTGGCAAAGGCTTTGACACACAAGCGAGCCGCATCCAACAACTGCACCACCATACCGTCGCGTTCGCGCTCATGGGAGGTATCGCGGCGCTTGTCGATCTCACCCAAGCGATGTTGCAAAGCTTGCACCAGTTGTTGCCGACGCTTGGGGTTGTCCAATAAATCGTCTTGCAAATAGGGGTTGCGTTGCACCACCCAAATGTCGCCCAAAACCTCAAACAACATACGCGCAGAGCGTCCGGTTTTGCGCTCTTGGCGCAAAGTTTCCAAGGTTTGCCAAGCACCTGAACCCAGCAGACGAATCACGATTTCTCGATCGGAAAACGAGGTGTAGTTGTAGGGGATTTCCCTTGATCGCTGGATGTCTTGGTCAGCCTCCAGCAATGGGGGCAAAGGCGTAGGTGCGTTCATAGGGGATGTGAATATTACCCTAGGCAGATTTCAGCGACGCCACGCCCTGAAAAATACCCATTGCAAAGAAGCGCATACCACCACCAGCAAGGTGTAGGTCAGCATCTTGCCGTCTTGCCCGCCCAACAACAGTCCGCCAATCAAAACAACCATGCCCGCCAGACTGTTCAGGACAAATTGCTGCCAAGGCTTAACCAGCGAGGGTTTATGGCGCCACAAAAGGCGAGTAAGAACCCCCATCCAAGCTGCCATGAAGACCGCTGGAGCTAAAAAATTGACTAAGTGCACAATAAGCGACAAGCTATCCATCCCGAAATTTTATAATCTCCACTATGTCTGTATGGGCGCTAGGACTCAACCACACCACCGCTCCGCTCGATTTGCGGGGCCGGTTCGCATTTGCCATTGAGCAAGTCGGGCCTGTGCTCGACGGTTTGCGTCAAAGTTTTGGCTCGCAAACCGAGGCCACCATCCTCTCCACTTGCAACCGCACCGAAATTTATTGCGCCTCGCAAGAAATCGCCATGCCCCAGACGCTGCAGTGGTTGGCCGAGTCTGGTGGCGTGAGCCCCGACAGTCTGCACGATCACATCTACACCTTGGTCGACAACGAAGCAGCGCGACACGCTTTTCGCGTGGCCAGTGGTTTGGACTCCATGGTACTTGGCGAGCCGCAAATCTTGGGACAAATGAAAGACGCGGTGCGGGTGGCTCGTGAGGTGGGCGCCTTGGGTTCTACTTTGCACCAAATGTTCCAACGCTCTTTCGCGGTGGCCAAACAGGTGCGCAGTTCTACCGAAATTGGTGCCCACAGCATCAGCATGTCCGCCGCTTCTGTGCGACTGGCAGCGCAATTGTTTGAAGACCTGAGCCAAATCCATGTGTTGTTTGTGGGTGCAGGCGAGATGATCGAGTTGTGCGCCACCCATTTCGCCGTCAAAACACCCAAATCCATGGTGGTGGCCAACCGTACCCAAGAGCGCGGTGAGCGCTTGGCGGTTCAACTCAAAGCCGACGTGATGCGCTTGGCCGACCTCCCCGACCGCTTGCACGAATTCGACGCTGTCATCAGCTGCACGGCCAGTACCTTGCCGCTCATCGGTTTGGGCGCGGTGGAACGTGCCCTGAAAAAACGCCGCAATCGCCCCATGTTCATGGTTGATTTGGCGGTGCCCCGCGACATCGAACCAGAAGTGAAATCTTTGCGCGATGTTTACCTGTATACCGTGGACGATTTGTCGCAAGTGGTGCAAACCGGTCAGGCCAGCCGCCAAGCCGCCGTGGCCGAAGCCGAGGTCATCATCGACGCCGGTGTACAAAGCTTTGTCAACTGGCTGGACCAACGCAGCGATGTGCCGCTGATTCAGCAACTCAACCAGCAAGCTGAAGTTTGGCGTGCCGCTGAGTTGCAAAAAGCGCACAAATTACTGGCCAAAGGCGAATCGGTTGAAGCTGTGCTGGACAGCATGTCTAAAAACCTCGCCCACAAAATGTTGCACGGAGCTATGTCGGAGTTGCATTCAGACGACCCGCAAGCGCGTCAACAAGCGCGAAGCGCCATCGAACACTTCTTTTTGCGCAGCTCG
>JBILIR010000211.1:0-3753 GCA_044368955.1 Limnohabitans sp. | reverse complement strand
GTCTTTCTTCATGGAGTGTTCGCAAAGCTATTTGCCCCAGCGTGTGCCGTCTCACGTAGATTGGCTGTTCAACACCTTGGGTGGTTTGATCGGAGCGGTGTTGGCTGCGCTATTGGAGCGACGCGGCTGGCTTTACCGTTGGGTCCAATTTCGCAAGCGATGGCTGCAGCCCCATGCCAGCGGCAGCTTGGTCTTGATGGCTTTATGGCCGCTTGCGCTTTTGTTTCCAACGCCCGTTTTTTTAGGCTTAGGCAATATGGCCGAAAAAATGCTGGCCTTGCTCGAAGAGGTCTCGCCCAATGAGGCTTGGCCAATGCAGCTTTCTCAAGTGCTTTTCTCGCTTGCTCCTTTGCCCAGCTGGGTGGAAATGCTGAGCATTGCGGGCAGTTTGTGTGTGGCTGCTTTGTTAGGCATGGCGGTGGTGCGCGAGCCTTGGCAGCGCTTGTCGTGGGTGAGTTTGGTGGTGGTGTTAGCGCTTCTCAGCAACACTTTATCGGCCTCGGTGACCTATGGCCCAGAGCACACCTTTTTTTGGTTAACCCCTTTGACTGCAGCGGGTCTAGGCTTGGGTTGGCTCAGCGCCTTGTTGCTGGTGAGGCTGTCCGCTGTGGTGCTGTTGCGCTTCATGTTGCTGGTACAAATGGGCGTTCTTGGTGTGGTGAACTTGGTTCCGTCCAGCACCTATTTCGCCCAAACCGTTCAAACTTGGGAGCAGGGGAAATTCATACGTTTCCATGGCCTGAGCGAGTGGCTGAGTTGGGGTTGGCCTTTTGCCTTGTTGGCATGGGGGGTGTTGCACCTGCTCAGGGACGCAACACATGCCGAGGCATCCTAGAATCCAGCGCATGAACGAAGACAGCTATTTCAAACACCACGTATTTTTTTGCCTGAACCAGCGCGAAGCGCCAGACGCTTGTTGCGGCAACCACCAAGCACAGGATGCATGGAAGCATTGCAAAACCCAGGTCAAAGCCTTGGGGCTCAATGGTGCGGGGGGTGTGCGCATCAACCAAGCTGGTTGTTTAGACCGTTGTGCTGGCGGCCCTGTCTTGGTAGTTGACCCCGAAGCCGTTTGGTACACCTATGTTGATAAACACGATATTGATGAAATCATCAGCTCGCACCTTCAGCAAGGACAAGTGGTGGAGCGTCTTCGAATCGATCCGGACGTCGGCCGCTAGCCATGGCCGCTTCTGCGCAAGCGCTATGGCTTGACTTGCCAGGCGGGCGTCACCAAGCCGTATTAGAAAAAGCAGCCACACCAGCCAAAGGCTTGGCCTTTGTCGCTCATCCCCACCCTTTGTTTGGCGGCACCATGGACAACAAGGTGGTGCAGACCTTGTCACGCGCTTTTCTGCAATCGGGCTGGGATTGTTTGCGGTTCAACTTTCGCGGGGTGGGGCAAAGCGAGGGCATCTACGACGAGGGACTGGGCGAAACAGAGGATGTCATTGAAGCTTTGCGCCAACTTGCGCCCGAGGGTCCTTTGGCTCTGGCGGGGTTTTCCTTCGGTGCTTTCGTTGTTTGTCAGACGATTTCACAACTGTGGCCCACCCAGCGCTTACAAAAAATTCTTTTGGTGGGCACTGCTGTCACCCATTTCAACCCCTCCCCTTTGCCAGCAGAATTGCATGACCAAACATTGGTGGTGCATGGCGAGAGCGACGACACGGTTGCTTTGTCCGCCGTGTTGCAATGGGCAGCGCCCCAAGGCTTGCCTGTGATGGTGGTGCCAGCGTGTGGTCATTTCTTTCATGGACAATTGCCCCTGTTGAAGTCATTGGTCTTGCGGCACTTGCGAGCATGACAAGCATTTTTCTCCTTGGGTAAAGCTATGAATTTGTTGCGTGTGTGTGTGTTGTTTTTGGCCGGCTTGTGTGCCAATGTCTTTGCCCAAACGCCAGAGCCGCCTGAAATTGCCGCCAAAGCCTATTTGTTGGTCGATATCACCGCTAATCAAGTGCTGGCACAACGCCAAGCCGATGTACCCATTGAGCCAGCTTCTTTGACCAAGTTGATGACGGCTTATTTGGTATTTGATGCTTTGCGGGCTAAAAAAATCACCCTGCAACAAACCTTTTCCGTGAGTGAGGCCGCTTGGAAAATGCCCGGCTCGCGCATGTTCATCGACCCGAAAATGCAAGTGCCGGTAGAGGACCTCATCAAAGGCATGATTGTTCAGTCGGGCAACGATGCCACCATGGCTTTGGCCGAAGGCGTAGGCGGCACCAAATCGCATTTTGTGGCCATGATGAACACCCAGGCCAAGGCCTTGGGCATGAAGGGCACCACTTACAAAAACCCTGAAGGCTTGACCGAGGCGGGGCACATCACCACGGCTCGCGATTTGTCCCTGTTGGCTACCCGCTTGATGCAGGATTTCCCAAGCTTTGTAGGCTACTACGCGATCCAAAAATACCGTTACCCAGGCACCCCTGCCGCCAATGACACCAACCGCAACTTGCTTCTGTTTCGTGATCCAACGGTAGACGGCTTGAAAACCGGCCACACCGATGCTGCAGGCTATTGCTTGGTGGCCACCGCCAAGCGCGACTTCCCCAATTTGCCCGCTCGACGCTTATTGGTGATTGTGCTGGGTGCCAGCAGTGAAAACGCCCGTGCCGAAGAAGCGCAAAAGCTTCTCAATTGGGGCTATACAGCCTATGACGGCATCAAATTGTTCGATGCCAACCAAGCTGTACTGACGCCATTGGTCTGGAAAGGTTTGGAAGATAGTGTGCCTTTGGGCCGCCCGCAAGCCATTGTGGTGGCTGTGCCACAAGGCCAGGCTGCGCGTATCAAAACCCAGGTTTTACGGCCAGACCCCTTGTATGCGCCTTTGCAAATGAACCAAGCTGTCGCGACACTTAAGGTTTTTTTAGACCAAGCACCGCTGAGTGAAATGCCTTTATTGGCGCTCAAACCCGTCCCAGAGGCGGGATGGTTTGGCAGAACCTATGACACGCTTAAGTTATGGGTGAGGTAGGCGCTCGCTAACATGACTGCTTGCCAGTGAGGTCAAGCCGCTGGTATACTGTCAGGCTTTTCGGAAATTAACCGAACAACCTGTTTCAAACGTTGAAGGACGTTTTCAATGCCAACCATCAATCAATTGGTGCGCCACGGACGTGAAGTCGAGAAGACCAAGTCCAAAAGCCCCGCGATGCAAAACTCGCCCCAACGCCGCGGCGTTTGCACACGTGTGTACACCACCACACCTAAAAAACCAAACTCAGCGCTGCGTAAAGTCGCCAAGGTTCGTTTAACCAACGGTTTCGAAGTGATTTCGTACATCGGCGGTGAAGGCCACAACCTGCAAGAACACTCGGTGGTCTTGGTGCGCGGTGGTCGTGTCAAAGACTTGCCCGGTGTGCGTTACCACATCGTGCGCGGTTCACTCGACTTGCAAGGCGTGAAAGACCGCAAGCAGTCCCGCTCCAAATACGGCGCCAAGCGCCCCAAGAAAGCCTGATTTTTATCAGGTGTTGTGCAGGCTCTGGCTGGGCTTGCGCAACATAGGCCTGTTGGAGCGAGCATGTTGCTCGCGCAGGTCGAGTAAGTGGAGGTCTTGATGACCTTCGCGAACATTGTCCCAATGTTCAACTGAAACCACAAAGGAAGCACCATGCCACGTCGTCGCGAAGTCCCGAAACGGGAAATACTGCCTGATCCTAAATACGGCAACATCGAACTCTCCAAATTCATGAACGTGGTGATGGAAAGCGGCAAAAAAGCTGTCGCAGAGCGCATCAT
>JBILIR010000210.1:0-3762 GCA_044368955.1 Limnohabitans sp. | reverse complement strand
ATGAAATGGTCTTCTAGCGATTGGTTGCAGCAATCTTTAGGAATGACCCAAATTGCGCAGAAAAGCATGGACATCGAAAAGCACATTATCATTTGTGGTTATGGGCGGTGTGGCCAAAACTTAGCCAAGCTATTGCAGACGCAAAACGTTCCCTATATGGCCCTAGATTTGGATCCAGACCGAATCAGTCGAGCACAATCCCACGGAGAAAAGGTTGTCTATGGCGATGCAGCACGTTTGCAGTCGCTCATGGCAGTGGGGTTGGTGCGAGCCAGTGCAGTGGTTGTGACATATTTAGAAAATGCATCTGCTATGCGTGTGCTTGCGCTTATCAAAGAGCATGCCCCTCAAGTACCAGTCATTGTGAGAACACAAGACGATTTGGACTTGGAGAAACTGCAAGCAGCGGGTGCTGCAGAGGTAGTGCCTGAAACGGTTGAAGGCTCTTTGATGCTAGCCACTCACGCGCTTGCTTTGGTGGGTGTTCCGATGAAACGCGTGATTCGAATGGTTCAAGAACAAAGAAACCAACGTTATGCCTTGCTTAAAGATTTTGATCGTGGAAACGAAGTGGAAAATTAAAGTTGGGCCAATACTTAAATCTGTCAATGTCTTACTTTAGGGCGGTCCTTCAAATATTTCTTGTATCCAATACTTAATCTCGGTGCTGATCGGTTGAACAAAGTCGCCACCGTTGCTGAGGATGATGTAATTCACATGATTTTTGGTGTTTGCGCTGATGAGTGTTCGGTAGCCGTCTTTTTGTCCAGCATGTGTGTAGCTGCCAATTTTGTTGTCCTCTGGGGGCAGAACCCACCCCATGCCATAGCGTTCTCCGCTATCAAACACAGGGCTTAACAAGACGGGTGTGGTCATTAAGGTGGTCCCCGCTTTGCTCACAATCTTTCCTGCTTGGTAGGCTTGAAGCCACAAAGCAATGTCGTTGAGCGAACTGTAAATCCCTGTAGGTCCCTCGGTTTTCAGAAGAATCCCTTTGGTTTTTTTGCTCTGTGCGTAATTGAGCGCCAAAACTTCACCTTGGCTTGATTCCTCGGATTCAACTCTTGTGCTGTTCATGCCCAAAGGCTCAAATATGCGTTGTCGCAAACACTGCCCAAAGCCAGTTCCGCAGGCAGATGAAGCTATCTCAGCCAATAAAACATAGTTGCTGTTGCTGTATTCAACTTGTGTCCCAGGGTTAAAGTTCAAACGGCTACCCGTTTCCCAACGTTGTAATAACTGCTTGTTGGTCAATCCATCTAATCCCAGCAGTTTGGTTGAATTGATTTGACTCATATAGTCTGGAATGCCTGCGGTTTGATTCAATAAGTTTCGAATCGTGATGGCTCCCCATACTGGCGGTAACTCAGGCAGCCACTTTATGGCTACATCATCAAGTTGGAGTAGACCGCTTTCTGCCAGTTGCAACACAAGTGCCGCAGTCAATGGCTTGGATGCAGAAGCAAGTTCAAAGGTGGTATTGCCATCAATGGGGATTCGCATCTCCCTTTGCGCAAGACCTGCCCACTTACTGTAAACCACTTCGCCATCAACCTCGACCCAAACTGCCACGCCCGGTCCTTGTTTTTTATCAAGTTGATTCAGAATTTTATCTACAGACTCACGGAAAAGGGCAATGCGTTCATTTTTATTGTTGGGTACCAGAGGCTCCTGTGCGGATACACCAATGCTTAAAAAACTCAGCAAGCAAAATGCAACCGATTTACAAAATACAAGTGATGAAAGCCTGATGCTCCTTTGAAGTGGTGTCATAAAAGTTGAAAGCTAACCGACTGCTACTGGAATGAAAGAGTCATGCCCAACTCTTTAAGAATGGCAGCATTGTGTTGTCCCACGCTGGGAATCGGTCCCATGGTGTATTCAAATCCACTTTGCAAGCCGGGAGGGAGTAAAGCAGGCAGCGATCCTGCGGGCGAATCTACCTGGGTCCAACGTTTTCTGGCTTGCAGTTGTGGATGCGCCCATAAATCTGCCATATTGTTCATTCGGGCGTTGGCAATCGCTGCATCATCCAAACGCTTAATCACTTCAGACGCAGTCAGGCTGGCAAACGCCGACAAGATGATGCTCTCGAGATCAGTTCGGTTTTGGTTACGCAAGCTGTTGTTATGGAAGCGGGGTGTGGTGGCTAACTCTGGCATGCACAAGACTGTTTTGCAGAAGCTAACCCACTCTCTCTCGTTTTGCAAACCCAGCATCACGCTGACACCATCACCTGCTAGAAAAGGGCCATAGGGATAGATGGTGGCGTGGGACGCGCCGGTGCGCGGGGGAGGTGGGGCGTTGTCGGTGGCGTAATACATGGGGAATCCCATCCACTCAGCCAAGGCCTCCAGCATGGATATATCAATGTGCGCTCCTTCACCCGTTTTGTCGCGTTGAATAAGAGCGCTCAAGATATTGGTGTAAGCGTACATGCCGGCGGCAATATCAGCGATCGAGTTACCGCTTTTGCTCGGCGTCTCAGGTGTACCCGTGACCGACAGATAACCAGACTCACTTTGAATCAGCAAGTCGTAGGCTTTCTTATCTCGGTAAGGTCCTTCGTTGCCGTAGCCAGAAATATCGCAAACAATCAAACGTGGATGCACTGCTCGCAAGCTTTTCGCGTCCAAACCCATGCGGGCTGTAGCACCTGGGGCCAAATTTTGCACAAGCACATCGGCTTTGGCAATCAATTGCTTGAGTACCTGCAAGTGCTCTGGATTCTTTAGGTCCAAAGCCAAACTCTCTTTGGAACGGTTAACCCATACAAAATGCGATGACTCTCCACGAGCGCGTTGGTCGTAACTGCGGGCAAAGTCACCCACCTCGGGGCGCTCAACCTTGATCACCCGAGCCCCTAAATCAGCCAATTGACGGGTGCAAAAAGGCGCCGCAATGGCGTGTTCCAGCGACACCACGGTGACATGGTCTAAAGGTTTGACGGCAGCAGTATTCATGGTGATTTCAAGATGCCATCAGATGGTGCGACCACCGTCAACTGGAAATTCCACGCCAGTGAAAAACTCTGCAGCATCGCTGGCTAAAAACACGGCTGCAGCTGCAACATCGCTTGCAAGGGCAAAGCGACCCAGTGGAATGGTGGACATGAATTTGGCGCGGTTTTCAGGGGTATCGGGCAAGCCCATGAAATCTTCAAACAAACCCGTCACACCCATGACCGGGCAAATGGCATTGACGCGGATTTTTTCTGGTCCGAGTTCAACCGCCATAGACTTGGACATCAGGTTGACGGCACCCTTGGAGGCGTTGTACCAAGTCAGCCCAGGGCGAGGACGAATGCCCGCCACCGATCCGATGTTCAAAATCACGCCGCCACCTTTTTGACGTAAATGCGGCAGCACTGCATGGGTCATGTAATAGATGGACTTCACATTCACATTGAACACTTTGTCGAAAGTGGCTTCATCCACTTCCAGCATGGGGCGGTTTTTATGCGTGGTGCCAGCGTTGTTAACCACGATGTCTGGAATGCCAAAGGTATTGATGCAATGCTGCACCAAGGCTTGTACCTGCGCCGCATTGCTCACATCGCAAGTGAAAGCACTGGCTTGTGCGCCTAAGCTTGCCGCCACACGCTTAGCAGCGGCGTCTTGAATGTCAGCCACGATGATCTTTGCGCCTTCACGCACATAGGCCTGGGCAATGCCTTCTCCAAAACCACCACCAGCACCGGTGATGATGGCAATTTTATTTTTTAGCTGTTCCATGTTTCTCTTTCTTTGTATGAGTGTTCAA
>JBILIR010000209.1:0-3788 GCA_044368955.1 Limnohabitans sp. | reverse complement strand
ACAGCAGGCGTTTTCTTGGCTGCGGTTGGCGTCTTTTTGGCAGCAGCGGTTTTTTTGGTAGCAGGCTTGGCGCTCACGGTTTTCACAGCAGCAGGTGGTTTTTCAATGACGGGCTTGGGTGCGCCGAGTTTGATGCGCACAGGTTTTTCGCCCCAAATCTCTTCCAAGTGGTAGTAGGTGCGAATGGCTGGCTGCATGATGTGAACCACCACAGAGCCGCAGTCGACGATGATCCATTCGCCGTTGTCTTCGCCTTCCATGCGAGGTTTGGCAAAACCTGCATCTCTGACACCATCGCGCACACTGGCGGCCAAGGCTTTGGTTTGTCGATTGGACGTACCACTGGCAATGACGACTCGCTCAAACAATGAAGACAAATGTTCGGTGTTAAAGACCACGATGTCTTGCGCTTTGACATCCTCCAAACTGTCAACAATGCTTCTTTGCAGTTTTTGAACGTCTTTTTTTTCAGCGGCTTCTGTCATGGGGTTCCAAATAAAGATGGTGTTGTTGGATGTAATGGGCGACGGGGGGGGAGAGAAGGTCAGACTCTGGATGGCCCGACACATAACTGGCACGCACGGAAGAAGAGCTGATATTCATCAAAGGTATGTTCATACGCATCACCCGATCTGAGGGGAGATTGTGCCACTCGTCAGAGTAAGCCTTGTCAGCACCTGTAACAGGACGTTGAACCACCACCAATTTGGCCATCTCCAACAGGCGCTTCCATTGGTGCCAAAGGGTAAGGCTTGCAGCTTGGTCAGCCCCTACAAGAACACAAAAATGGGCGTTGGGGTGGCGAATTTTCAACTCGTCTAAGGTGTCGACGGTATAGCTTGGACCCTCGCGTCGCGTTTCCATGTCATCCACCAGCACTTGCGGCATATTGTGAAAAGCCAAGCGCGTCATGGCCAAGCGGTGACTGGCATCGGACAAGACACGCGATTTATGCCAAGCTTGTCCGGTCGGGACGATGTACAAAAGATCGAGTTGCTGATGCTGGATAAGGGCTTGGGCTAATGCTTGGTGCGCAAGATGGGGAGGGTCAAAAGCCCCGCCAAAAATACCGATGCGCTGAACTTGGCTCAAGCGCCTTGAGCCCAATCTTGGGGGACCAAAAAGTGGGTGTAAAGTTTTTCTTCTGCAGAACCCGCCTCAGGCGTTTGCTGATAAGACCAACTCACCATGGGCGGCAAAGACATCAGAATCGACTCGGTACGGCCGCCGGACTGAAGGCCAAAGTGGGTGCCCCTGTCCCAGACCAAATTGAACTCTACATAGCGCCCCCGCCGGTAAAGTTGATGGTTACGCTCACGTTCACCGTAGGGTGTGTCCATTCGTTTGGTGACAATGGGGAAATAGGCTTCATTGAAAGCGTTCCCCACGCTTTGCATCATAGAAAAACTCTTTTCAAAACCAAGCTCTGAAAAATCATCAAAAAAGATGCCCCCTACCCCGCGAGGTTCGTTTCGGTGCTTGAGGAAAAAATACTCATCACACCATTTTTTAAACCGAGGGTAATAGGAAGTATCAAAACCATCGAGTGATTGTTTGCACTGGGTATGAAAGTGGCGAGCGTCTTCATCAAACCCATAGTAGGGCGTTAAATCCATCCCGCCGCCAAACCACGCAACGGCTTCACCTGACGCCGGCTGGGCCAACAAAGCCCGAACATTCAAATGCACCGTGGGCACATAGGGATTGCGCGGATGAAAAACCAAGGACACGCCCATGGCTTCAAAAGAAGAACCTGCCAGTTCGGGACGATGTTGTGTGGCTGATGGAGGTAATTTGGGGCCACGCACATGGGAAAACCCACAACCGGCTCTTTCAAAAACATTGCCTTTTTCTAAAATTTGGGTGATGCCATTGCCTTGAAGGGTTTCACCAGGAGGTTTTTCCCATGGGTCACTCATAAACGCTTGGCCGTCGATGGCACTCAAGGCCGATGTAATGCGTTGTTGCAACCCAAGCAAGTAGTTTCTGACTGGTTCAAATGAAGGGTTCATGTCAATGGGGCCTTAGGTCGAATGATTGGTTTTATCGGCGAATAGCCCGAAAGCCAATGTCACGTCGCATTTGCATTCCTTCGAAATGCACTTGATCAGCCACAGCGTAGGCATGGGTCTGGGCTTGCTTGACTGTGTCGCCAAGGGCAGTCACACACAACACCCGTCCACCGCTGGTCAGAACCTTGCCGTCTTTCAGGACAGTGCCTGCGTGAAACACCATGGCCTCATCGGTGTCGGCTGGCAGTCCAAGAATTTCCTGTCCAAGTTCGGGTGTTGCGGGGTAGTTGGCGGCGGCCATGACCACGCCCAGTGCGCAACGCCTGTCCCATTGCAACTCAATATTTGAAAGTGTCAGGGGATCAGCATCTGTCGCAGCCCAAAGCAGTTCAAGCAAATCACTTTTAAGTCGCATCATGATGGGTTGTGTTTCTGGGTCGCCCATGCGGCAGTTGAACTCAAGTACCTTGAGCTTGCCTTCTCGACCAATCATCAAACCGGCATACAAAAACCCAGAGTAAGGAATGCCATCTTGCTGCATGCCTTTGAGGGTGGGGTGAATCACTTCACGCATGACTTTGGCATGGATTTCAGGCGTAACCACCGGTGCGGGCGAATAAGCTCCCATGCCACCCGTGTTGGGGCCCATATCGGCATCCAACAAACGCTTGTGGTCCTGCGAAGTGGCCAAGGGCACGGCTGTTAAGCCATGCGCCACCACCATGAAGCTGGCCTCTTCACCATCCAAAAATTCTTCAATGACAACTCTAGCGACGCCTTGGTTGTGCTGAACGCCCACATCGTTGGCAAGCATATGGTCGATGGCCGCATGGGCCTCTTGCAAATTCATGGCAACCACCACGCCTTTGCCGGCAGCCAAACCATCGGCCTTGACCACAATGGGCGCACCCTTGGCATCCACATAAGCATGGGCTTGCGCAGCGTCTTCAAACACTTGGTATTGCGCGGTGGGAATGCCATGCCTGAGCATGAAGGCTTTTGAAAATGCTTTGGAACTTTCCAGTTGCGCAGCTGCCTGGGTAGGGCCAAAAATGCGCAATCCGTGCTGGCGGAATTCATCCACAATGCCCCCCGATAAGGGGGCTTCGGGGCCGACGACAGTCAAATCAATGTGGTTGGCTTGCGCCCATTCGCGCAATGCCACCTTATCGGTGAGCGCGAGGTTATCGAAATCTTTCTGCTTGGCTGTACCGCCATTGCCTGGCGCGACATAAACACGTTGAACCTGTGGCGAAAGGTTGAGCTTCCATGCCAGGGCATGTTCGCGACCACCACCACCGACCATGAGTATTTTCATAGCGCCGCGTTATGAAAAACCTCTTGAACATCGTCGAGTTCTTCAAGAGCATCAATGATTTTTTGCATTTTTATTCGGTCATCATCATTCAAATCGATGGTGACTTCCGGACGGTAGGTGATTTCAGCCATGCCTGCTTGCAAACCCGCTGCATCCAATGCGGCTTTGACGGCTTCAAAAGCGGTAGGCGGCGTTAACACTTCAACCGTGCCATCATCATCCACCAACACATCGTCTGCACCAGCGTCCAAGGCGACTTCCATCACCGCGTCTTCTGATGTGCCAGGTGCCAAGAGAAGTTGCCCACAATGCTTGAATTGAAAAGCCACAGATCCCTCTGTGCCTAAATTTCCGCCATGTTTGTTTAAGGCGTGGCGGACTTCGGCGACGGTGCGGACTTTGTTGTCCGTCATAGTGTCCACAATCAAAGCCACGCCACCGATGCCATAGCCTTCATA
>JBILIR010000208.1:0-3794 GCA_044368955.1 Limnohabitans sp. | reverse complement strand
AAAGTCTTTCACGTTCTTCACACTTGCTGGCACCATGGGACCGACTGCCAAGCCATGCGACAGCACCGATGCTGTGGATACAGGCGCAAAGTCTTTGAAGGGGTCGTAGCTCAGCGATTTATAAATGTGGGGATAGATCAGCAGCATGGAATAAGCGCTGAGCAACAGGTTGCTGCCATCAGGCGTGGCGTTTTTCACGGTCTCGATGGCAATGCGCCCACCCGCACCGGTTTTGTTTTCCACCACGCCGTTGTTTCGGCTGTAACCGCTGCCACCCAGTTTGTCAGCCACACGACGGCTGGTGGTGTCGGCAGTACCGCCTGCAGGAAAACCGCACACGATCTTGACCTGTTCCAGCGGCATAGCGTTTTGCGCTTGGGTTGCCCAAGGGGCGAGCAAAGGCAAGCCAAGGGCTTGCAGGGCGAGGCGGCGCGTTGGGGTGTTGTGTTTCATAGAGATGGTCTTTCTTTATTGCGGCAAAAGCGTGTTGGGTGTGAGCTTGTTGTGAAAGTCATGGACCAAGCCATCGCGGTGTTTCAGCACTGCACGTTGGTTGATGGAACCTTTGTCGGTGACTTCGCCCTTGTCGATGGAGGGTGGCTCTGAGAGCAACAAAAACCGCGCCACGCGGTTGGCACTGCCCGTGGCCTTGGCAGCGAGTTGGTTCAATACAGTTTGGAAATGGGCCAGCACCTTGGGATGCTGCAAAACCTCAGGCAAGGTAGCGTTGCTGGGCAAACCTGCCAACTCTCGCACCTTGGGGGTGGTGAACAACATAGCCCCGACCTCTTTCATGTTCAAACCCGTGATGACCGCGTCATGCACATAGGGCGCACCGGCTGCAATGATCTTGGCCCTGAGAGGCCCAACGCTCACAAACGTACCTGTGGCCAACTTGAAATCTTCGGCGATACGCCCATCAAACTTCAAACCGAGATGGATATTGTTGGGGTCAATCCAATGCACCGCGTCGCCGCTTTTGAAAAAGCCTTCCTCATCAAAAGCATCTTTGGTGACCTCTGGGGCTCGCCAATAGCTAGGGGTGATGTTGGGACCTTGGTAGCGCACCTCTACCTTATCGCCCATGGGCACCAGTTTCAAGCGCATACCCGCAGCGGGAAGTCCAAGGTCGCCCGATTGCACCTCAGGGCGGGGAACAAAAATAGCAAAGGGTCCAGACTCGGTCATGCCCAAGCCCGTTCCCATCACAATGCGCTCGCCCACTTCGCGTTCTTGCGAAGCATGCAAGCTGTCCCAAATAGGCTGTGCCAAGGCAGCACCCGAATAAAAAAACATGCGCAACTTGCTGAGCAAATTGCGCCTCAGAACCTCATCCGTGTGCATGGCGTTGGCGATGGCTTCCAAACCTGTGGGTACATTGAAGTACATGGTGGGTGCCACTTCCCGCAGGTTACGCAGGGTTTCAGCCATGAGCGCTGGAACGGGTTTGCCGTCATCGATGTAAAGAGACCCGCCATGGAACAAGGTCAGACCCATGTTGTGGTTGCCACCAAAAGTGTGGTTCCACGGCAGCCAGTCCACCAGCACGGGAGGCGCTTCGCCCAGCACCGGCATGGACTGCCACATTTGTTGTTGGTTGGCGCACCACATGCCATGCGTGTTGATGACGCCCTTGGGCATATTGGTTGAACCAGAGGTGAACAAAAATTTGACGATGGTGTCAGGTCCTGTGGCTTGCATGGCATCGTTCACCGCTGAGGTGTCAGGCGTGTCAAACAAAGCGCCCAAGGGCGTATGTTCTCTGTGGCTGAGCCTGCCATGGCTGATCACCACCTCGACATCGCTGGCCACCGTGGCGGCGATGGCAGGGCCATACTTTTGAGCATCAGTGGCGAACACCAAACCTGGGGTGAGGGTGTGCAAGATATGGCGAAGTTTGTCGAAGTCTTGGCTGACCGTGGAATAAGCGGGTGACACAGGGCAGTAGGGCACGCCCACCAACATACAGCCCAGTGCCAGCATGGCATGTTCCAAACTGTTTTCGCTCAAGATGACCACAGGTCTATCCACGCTGAGCTTGCGCTGCAGCAAAGCTTGGCCTATGCGCCGCGCTCCTGCCAAGGCACGGCCGTAGCTTAAGTGTTGCCAGTCGCCGGTACTGCCATCGGCTAAGCGCTCTCGTCGGGCCAACAGAGTGCGATCGGGCGTGTGCTGTGCCCAGTGCAACAACTTATCGGTCATGCGCTGGGGGTGGGGCATCAGGGCTTGCTCGGCTTGCACATATTCCGTGCCGTGCGGTGTGACCTCTCTTTGCACACGGGTGATGCCATAGCGCATGGCACGGTACTTTGGCGCAACCTTCATTTGTTTTCTACTTTGCAGCGCGGCCTTGCAAAAAGGCTTCTACCCGGGCTTTGGCCTCGGGCGCGGCTTGGGTGATGGATGACATCAGTGACTCGGTCACAAAGCCATGGTCAGCGGCTTGCTCGGCGATGCGGGGCAGGGCGTGCATCAGGGCGTAATTGGTGAGCGGTGCATTGGTGGCGATGCGTTGCGCCAGTTCCAGTGCTTTGTCAAAGGCCGTGCCTGCAGCAACCAAGTACTGCGCAAAACCAATGCGCTCACCATCCACCGCGTTGTAGACCCGCCCGGTCATCATCATGTCGGTCATGCGGGCCACGCCTATCAGCTTGGGGATACGCACCGCGCCGCCGCCGCCCACAAAAATGCCACGTGAGCCTTCGGGCAAGGCGTAAAACGTGGTGTCGTCGGCCACCCGAATATGGCAAGAGGCAGCTAACTCTAGGCCTCCGCCCACCACCGCGCCTTGCAGGGCCGCCACCACGGGGACCGCGCCAAATTGGATGCGCTCAAACGCGCTGTGCCACATTCTGGAATGTTGCATGCCTTCGCCAGCATCTCGGGTTTGTAGTTCGCTCAAGTCCAGACCCGCGCAAAAATGCTCGCCGCTGCCGCAGAGAACGGCGGCCTTGGTGTTGGTCGGCAGGTTGTCGAAAGTGTCTCGCAGGGCCAGAATCAGCGCATCGTTCAAGGCGTTGCGTTTGGCCGCACGGGTGATGCGCACCACGGCTACATCATCCAGCATTTCAAGGTGAAGGTCGGGATTCATAAAGCGTTTTTCTGATCGTTATAGTTCATGGAAAGGATCTTATTCGACCATGAACCATGCTGACCTTATCGCTATCGATATCCACACCCACGCTGAGGTGAGTTGCTGGAACCCGTTTGACAACTATGGCGAGGAATACGACCGCGCTGCAGACAAATACTTTGGCTCTGAGCGCCGCCCCACCATTGAAGAAACCGTGGCCTATTACCGCGAGCGCAAGATAGGTTTGGTGATGTTCACCGTGGACGCCGAGTCGCACATGGGCAGGCGGCGTATTCCTAACGAAGAAATCGCAAAAGCCGCACGTGACAACAGCGACATGATGATCGCTTTTGCCAGCATCGACCCGCACAAGGGCAAGATGGGTGCTCGAGAAGCCGAGCGACTCATCAAAGAAGAGGGTGTTCGCGGTTTCAAATTCCATCCCACGGTACAGGGCTATCACCCTTACGACAAGATGGCTTGGCCCATCTACGAGGTGATCAACGAACACAAATTGCCCGCGATTTTTCACACCGGCCACAGCGGCATTGGCTCGGGTATGCGCTGTGGCGGTGGTATGAAATTGGCCTACAGCAACCCCATGCATTTAGACGAGGTTGCCGCGGACTGGGGTGACATGCAAATTGTCATGGCGCACCCCAGTTTTCCTTGGCAAGACGAGGCGCTGAGTGTGGCCATGCACAAGCCCAATGTGTGGATC
>JBILIR010000207.1:0-3819 GCA_044368955.1 Limnohabitans sp. | reverse complement strand
GCGGGTGACACCTTCATCAGCTGCTACCCCAACGCCGGCCTGCCCAACCCCATGAGCGAGACCGGTTTTGACGAAACGCCGGACGTGACCAGCCGCTTGTTGCACGAATTTGCCGCCGAGGGTTTGGTCAACATCGTGGGCGGCTGCTGCGGCACCACGCCCGAGCACATCGCCGCCATTGGCGACGCGGTGTCGCCGCTCCAACCGCGGGGCGTGCATGCTTGGGGTGGGTACAAGCAGGCGGCGTGATACCCGCTAAAATCTTCTCATCTCAAGGAGCGTTGCAGCTTCGCACGAAGCCAGGCTTGAGATGATTGCCCGCAACGACGCTCGCCTGTTTTGCATCCTTCAGGTGAGCCCATGACGACCCCACATACCGCTGTACCCCCCATGAAGCTATCTGGTCTAGAGCCGGTTCGCATTGGCGTGACCGCCAGCGATGACGGCACAGGCACGGCGCAGCAAGCCACGTTTGTGAACATTGGCGAGCGCACCAACGTCACTGGCTCCAAGGCGTTTGCCCGCATGATTTTGAATGGCGAGTACGAGCAGGCCTTGGCCGTTGCGCGGCAGCAGGTGGAAAACGGCGCACAAATCATCGACATCAACATGGACGAGGCCATGCTCGACAGCCAGGCCGCTATGGTGCGTTTTTTGAACCTCATCGCGTCTGAACCCGACATCGCCCGTGTGCCCATCATGATCGACAGCAGCAAGTGGACCGTCATCGAGGCGGGGCTGCGTTGTATCCAAGGCAAGGGCATTGTGAATTCCATCAGCATGAAAGAGGGCGTGGACGAATTCAAACGCCAAGCCAAGCTGATCAAGCGCTATGGCGCAGCCGCTGTGGTGATGGCGTTTGACGAAAAAGGCCAAGCCGACACCTATCAACGCAAGGTGGAAATTTGCGAACGCGCTTACCGCGTGCTGGTAGACGAGGTGGGCTTTGCGCCTGAAGACATCATCTTCGACCCGAATATTTTTGCCATCGCTACTGGCATTGAAGAGCACGACAACTACGCGGTGGACTTCATCAACGCCACCCGCTGGATCAAAGAGAACCTGCCCGGCGCGAAAGTGAGTGGCGGCGTGTCGAATGTCTCTTTCAGTTTCCGTGGCAACGACCCGGTGCGCGAAGCTATCCACACCGTGTTTCTGTACCACGCCATCCAAGCGGGCATGGACATGGGCATTGTGAATGCCGGCATGGTGGGCGTGTACGACGACCTGGAACCCATCTTGCGTGAGCGTGTGGAAGACGTGGTGTTGAACAGAACGCCTCAGTACAAAGACGGCGAACAACACCTCACCCCCGGCGAGCGCTTGATTGAAATCGCCGAAAGCGCCAAGGGCGCGGCCAAAGACGACAGCGCCAAACTCGCTTGGCGTGGCACGCCCGAGGCACCAGTGAGCGTGTCGCACAAACTCAGCCACGCGCTGGTGCATGGCATCACCGAGTTCATCAACGAAGACACCGAAGCCGCTTACCAAGAGGTGTTGGCCCGTGGCGGCAGGCCGCTGCATGTGATCGAAGGCCCGCTGATGGACGGCATGAACGTGGTCGGCGATTTGTTTGGCCAAGGCAAGATGTTTTTGCCACAGGTGGTGAAGTCGGCCCGGGTGATGAAGCAAGCCGTGGCGCACCTCATCCCCTACATCGAAGAAGAGAAACGCTTGCAAGAAGCCGCTGGCGAGGACGTGAAAACCAAAGGCAAGATCGTGATTGCCACGGTCAAGGGCGATGTGCATGACATTGGCAAAAACATCGTCACTGTGGTCTTGCAATGCAACAACTTTGACGTGGTCAACATGGGCGTGATGGTGCCTTGCCACGAAATTTTGGCCCGCGCCAAGGTGGAGGGCGCGGACATCATTGGCTTATCGGGTCTCATCACCCCCAGCTTGGAGGAAATGCAATACGTCGCCGCCGAGATGCAAAAGGACGACCATTTCCGCTTGCGCAAAATCCCGTTGCTGATCGGTGGGGCCACCTGCAGCCGAGTGCACACCGCGGTGAAAATTGCACCGCACTACGAAGGCCCGGTGGTTTATGTGCCCGACGCCTCGCGCAGCGTGGGCGTGGCGCAAGGTTTGCTGAGTGACCAAGCGGCGCAATACATCGAAGAACTAAACGCCGACTACGCCAAGGTGCGCGAGCAACACGCCAACAAAAAACAAACCCCCTTGCTGCCGCTGGCCAAAGCACGCGCCAACGCAGCGGCCATCGATTGGGCAGCGTTCCAACCCACCGCGCCGAAGTTCATTGGCAAGCGGGTTTTCAAAAACTTTGATTTGGCTGAGTTGGAGCCCTTCATCGACTGGGGTCCCTTCTTCCAAACCTGGGACTTGGCAGGCCCCTTCCCCGCCATTTTGAAAGACGAGGTGGTGGGCACCGAAGCGCAGCGTGTGTTCAGCGACGGCAAGCGCATGTTGAAGCGCTTGATCGAAGGCCGCTGGTTGCAAGCCCATGCGGTGGTGGGCCTTTACCCCGCCAACAGCGTGGGCGACGACATCGTGCTGTGGACCGACGAGAGCCGCAGCCAACGTGCGCTCACCTGGCACGGCTTGCGCCAGCAAACCGAAAAGCCGGTGCATGACGGTGTGCAAAACCCCAACCGCTGTTTGTCTGACTTTGTCGCACCGTTGAATCATGCGCAAGGCCAGGCCAGCGGGCTGCAAGACCATGTGGGCCTGTTCGCGGTGACCGCTGGTGTGGGCGTGGGCTCAAAAGAAAAATACTTCATGGACGACCACGACGACTACAGCGCCATCATGCTCAAGGCCTTGGCCGACCGCTTGGCCGAGGCCTTTGCCGAATGCATGCATGCCCGGGTGCGCCGCGACCTCTGGGGCTACGCCGCCGCAGAACAGTTGAGCAACGAAGAGCTGATCAAAGAAAAATACCAAGGCATACGCCCCGCACCGGGCTACCCCGCTTGCCCCGACCACAGCGTGAAAAAACAAATGTTTGATTTGCTGCAATGCCAAGACATCGGTATGACGCTGACTGAGAGCATGGCCATGACACCTGCAGCGAGTGTGAGCGGTTTTTACCTCGCCCACCCCGAGGCCACCTACTTCAACGTGGGCCGCATTGGCGACGATCAGGTGCAAGACTTGGCCAAGCGCCAAGGCGTGGACGACAAAGACTTGTTGCGCTTGCTGGCGCCGAACCTTTGATGCGTCATTGGATTGCTTCGCTGCGCTCGCAATGACGAGCGGGGTTGCTTCGCAATGACAAGAGCGCTATCGCAATAACAAGATCGTCCTCGCAATGACAAGATCATCCTCGCAATGATTTTGCTGTCATCGCGATGAGCGAAGCGAAGAAGCGATCCAGACGCAAAAAAGCCCGCCTAAGCGGGTTTCCCGTTTCTTCCTCAAACGTCAGGCTTAACGGTGGTAAGCGGTCTCGCCGTGGCTGGAGATGTCCAAGCCTTCGCGCTCTTCTTCTTCCGTGACACGCAAACCGACCACGATATCGACCAATTTGAAGGCAATCACAGACACCACACCTGACCAGATGATGGTGGTGATGACGGCTTGCAATTGAATCCACACTTGGCCACCGATGCTGTAGTCAGGGTTGACGGCATTGGCAACATAGTCATAGACACCCATACCGCCCAAAGAAGGCGCTGCGAACACGCCGGTCAACAAGGCGCCGACGATACCGCCCACGCCGTGCACACCGAACACATCCAAGGTGTCATCTGCACCCAACATGCGTTTCAAGCCGTTGACGCCCCACAAACACAAGAGACCTGCAACCAAGCCGATGACGATGGCGCCCATGGGGCCGACAAATCCGCAAGCTGG
>JBILIR010000206.1:0-3823 GCA_044368955.1 Limnohabitans sp. | reverse complement strand
CCAAAGGTATGGATGTTCAGCGCAGGTCTGTGTGTGAACGCGCTTCGCTCGCCCACCAAATGCATACGCGCCATCAAGCGGCCAATCCACATCAGCACCTTGGGGTCGTCCAACTCGGGGGAACGTCCACCACGGCAAGGACTGACGCTGAACCAAAAATGCCCGTCTACCCCGTCGTGGGTGATACGCGCCTCATGCAAGCTCATCCCTTTGAGCGTGAGTGGCCCCACCACAGGAATGTCCTCGGCCATCAACTCTGCAGTGAAAGCGTGTTCTTCACGAATCTGCGCCTCGCTCCATCTGTGGGGTCGGTAAAACTTGGCCACCACCGTGCTGTCGTCATCCAAATGCACAAGGTATACGCGGTTTTCGTAGGAACTTAAAGCGCTCAAGCGTCCATCCACCGGCAGGCCCAAACCACTTAATGCATCCAACACCACCGAGGGTGTGAGCGCTTGGTAGGGGTGACTCACCTACACGCCCCACACGATGGGCTGACCTGCTTTATGGCAGCGCTGCAACATATCGATGATGGGCTTGGTTCTTTGTCGCAAGCTGATGGCCTCGAATTTAGGTGGTGTTTGCCCATGGGCTTTGGCCTGTGCCACAGCCTCAGCCTGTTGCAGCTCTTCCACGGCGACAGCATCTTGCAATGCCTTGATGGCCTCTGGCATCTGCTCTGCCTCGATGATGCCCTTGGGTTCAACGGTTTTGCCGATCAGTTGCAAAAACTGCCTGCCTTGCGGCTCTAAAAGAATCAGGTCGCCTGTGGCTTTGGATTTGAATTTATATAACATCTTGACATTGTGCGCTTATGCCAAGGGCAGGCATTGCAAGAGCGTTTCATTGAATGTGTGCGCCGCTTCAAACTGCACCCAATGTCCCGCACCTTGAATGACATGAAATTGCTGCAGATCACACCCACTCAGCAAGTCGGGCAGTAAATGCAATGCGCTTTGGTACAAGGCATCTTGCTCGCCCCAAATGCCTGACACCTGACAGCGCCAATCTTTTTGCAAGGCCAACAAAGCGTCGCTTCGGGCGATGCGTCTTCTGCGCAAGCGGTCACGCAATACATTGTGTTCTTGCATGGCCAACAGGTCTGGGGTGATGTTGTCTTCATCATGAATCATGATGGCCAACAAATTGTTCCTGTGTACAGCCATGCGCTCTTCAATCGTCATCCCGACTTTGAAGCCGCGCATATTGGGAATGTTGTTGGACAAACCCAGCCCTGGCACGCCCACCAACACCATGCGCTGTATCAATGCAGGTTGTTGTGCTGCCAAAAAACCTGACATCAAACCGCCGAAGGAGAACCCCACCACGTCCACAGCTTTGCCTTGAAACAAAGCTTGCAAGCCCATCGCCAATGGATGCGCTAAATCATCGGCATCCTCGGCCCCTTGGGGTAATGCGGAGTCACCTAGGCCAGGTGTATCCAAGGCCCAAACAGCGCGTGTTTGGCTCAAGGGCAAGACATTGCGCACCCAATGGTTCCAGCTGCCACTGCCGCCATGTAAAAGCACCAAGGGGTTATCGGCAGCTTCGTTCCATACATGCCACACCTGCATACCTGAAGGTGTGGGGAGTTCGATGCGCTTGGCCTTGTCTAATGCTGCATCAATTTCTTGTTTCAAACTCAGCATGAATAGGTCATTGATGTTTCATGGATTACTTCGGCACTGCGTGGATTGCTTCGGCACAGCTTGGATTGCTTCGGCACTGCGTGCCTCGCAATGACGATCTGAACTGGCCATGCAAAACGCCCACTGGAAAGTGGGCGTTGTGTGTTTGGTTGCGCGAGCAAGATTTGAACTTGCGACCTTTGGGTTATGAGCCCAACGAGCTACCAGGCTGCTCCATCGCGCGTCGTGTGAGTATATTGTAGCTGTTATTCAGTTGCAGCAGTTGGTGTTTCGGTGATTTCAGGACGGTCCACCAACTCAACCAAGGCCATAGGTGCATTGTCACCCACGCGAAAACCCATTTTCAAAATGCGTGTGTAACCACCGGGGCGGGTTTTGTAACGGGGGCCGAGTTCAGCGAACAACTTCACCACGTTGTCACGGTTGCGCAAGCGGTTGAAAGCCAAACGTTTGTTGGCCAAAGTGGGTTCTTTGCCGAGCGTGAGCATGGGCTCGATGACGCGGCGCAGTTCTTTGGCTTTGGGTAAGGTGGTTTTGATGGCCTCGTGCTCGATGAGTGAGTTCATCATATTTTGCAACATCGCCAGACGGTGTGAGCTGGTTCTGTTGAGTTTGCGTAGTCCGTGTCCGTGACGCATGTTGTTTCCTTTTTAGATCTTCACTTGTTTTGCCGGCCGCCGTATCAGGTACGGCCAGGGGAGTGGCTGACTGGGGTCAGCACTTGTTGTTATTAGATTCGTTTTGCTTCCAAGCCTGCAGGTGGCCAGCTCTCGAGCTTCATGCCCAAGGTCAAACCACGTGAGGCCAACACTTCTTTGATTTCGTTGAGCGATTTGCGGCCCAAATTAGGCGTCTTGAGCAACTCGTTTTCTGAGCGCTGAATTAGGTCGCCAATGTAGAAAATGTTTTCTGCTTTGAGGCAGTTGGCTGAGCGAACGGTGAGCTCCAACTCGTCCACGGGGCGCAACAGGATGGGGTCAAACTGCTGAGCGCTGCGAGGAGCAGGTGAATCAAAAGCGGCCAACTCATTGCCTTCGAGTTGCGCAAACACAGCGAGTTGTTCCACCAAAATTTTGGCAGATGAGCGAACTGCGTCTTCAGCGTTGATGGCGCCATTGGTTTCGATCTCGACCACCAAGCGGTCCAAGTCGGTGCGTTGCTCCACACGGGCGTTTTCAACGCTGTAGCTCACGCGCTTAACAGGCGAGAACGACGCATCCAACACAATGCGACCAATAGATTTGTTCACTTCATCAACGTGGCGACGCATGCTGCCTGGCACATAACCACGGCCTTTTTCAACCTTGAGTTGAATGTCAATCTTGCCGCCTTGCGACAAATTGGCAATCACATGCTCGGGGTTGATGATTTCGACATCGTGCGGTGTTTGAATGTCTGCAGCGGTGACTTGGCCTTCGCCTTCTTTGCGCAAGCTGAGTGTGACTTCGTCGCGGTTGTGCAGTTTGAAGACCACGCCCTTGAGGTTCAACAAAATATTAACGACGTCTTCTTGGACGCCGTCGATGGATGAGTATTCGTGCAACACGCCAGCGATGGTGACATCGGTGACGGCGTAACCGACCATGGACGACAACAAAACACGGCGCAATGCGTTGCCCAAGGTGTGGCCATAGCCACGCTCAAAAGGCTCGAGCGTCACCTTGGCTCGGTTGTGGCCGAGTTGTTCTACTTGGATGGCTTTTGGCTTCAGGAGATTGGTTTGCATTCGTTTTTCCTCTCAATGCCCTCAGTTCGTTACACCGGTAAGGCTAGATGATGACCCCTGCACACAAGTGCGGGCAGGGCGACGGATTCAAAGGGCCAACAAGCCCCGGTTAACGCGAATACAACTCGACAATCAGCGATTCGTTGATGTCGGCAGCAAATTCGTCACGGTCAGGCGCCTTCTTGAAGATGCCTTCGGCTTTGTCAATGTTGACGTCGACCCAAGCAGGAATGCCGACTTGGGTAGCCAGTTGCAAGGCTTCCAAAACACGGCCTTGCTTTTTAGATTTTTCACGCACACCCACCACATCGCCAGACTTGACGAGGTAGGAAGGTATGTTGACTTGGTGGCCATTCACGGTGATGGCTTTGTGAGACACCAATTGACGCGCTTCCGCACGTGTGGAGCCAAAACCCATGCGGTAAACAACGTTATCTAAGCGTGATTC
>JBILIR010000205.1:0-3845 GCA_044368955.1 Limnohabitans sp. | reverse complement strand
AAACTAAACCCAATTCGTCGAGCGCTACTCAATCAAATAATTTTGTGACCCAAGCTGCACCCACTTCAGTCCAGCCTCAAAATCAAGTTGTTGCGGCCTCCACAACTGAACAAGAGACGCCTGTTAAATCAGCTGGTTCTGAACTTGATTTCATTCCTTACACATCGAACATTCAGTTCAACTACTTCATCAAAGGCTTGCGTCATAGTTTTGATTTCAATGGCCGTGCTACCAAAAGTGAGTTCTGGTACTTCGTACTGTTTGAAATTTTGACATTGCTACTGATTGGTATTTTCTCCACAACTCTCTATGCGCTTGCAAGTTTGGTCATGATCATTCCTGCCACTGCCGTCATGGTGCGCCGTATGCATGACATCGGTAGAAGCTGGAAATGGCTACTCTTGGTTTTCATTCCTATCGTAGGATTGGTTGTGCTGTATTGGTTGATTCAGTCAAGCGAATCAAATGAGAATGCTTGGGGCCCTGCGCCTGCCGAGTCCTGATTCTCATTTGCTGAATTTATTCGCAAGGACAGCCTTTAGCATGAGCCTAAATGTTCCGAAAGAATGGCTGGGCGAGTTAAATTGGAAACCCTTGTTTCCAGAGTCCAAGTCTGAAGGCGTTTACCCAGTCTTAACCACCAGTGATGGCCAAGATTACAGGGTTCGCCTGAAAGATGCACCGACCAATGCCGAACTTGCTTTGCGTCATTTGGATGGTTTGCAAGTCAAGCTCGAAGGGTATGCAGATGATCTGCGTGGCCACTGGCGAATCAATGTGACGTGGCTTGGAGAGGATCTTACGATCCAACAAGTCATTGCCTCTCAATCTACAGAAGCTTCATTACTAGATGAGTCGTCCTTAAATTCAAATTCAACAAAGGACTCGTGAGATGGGTTTTTGTACTTCATGTGGTACACAACTCCCATCGGGGGGTAAATTCTGCGTGAATTGCGGTGCGCCTCATGCCGAGCTTTCTTCTGCCAGCAGCCTCCTTTCAAAACCTCTTTCTCAAGCTACCAAACCCCTGCCTTCCGCAGTGGCTAGCGCCAATCGGAGAATCTTAAAACCAGATGTGCGGGTGGCATTGGCCGGTACAATTTTTGTGGTGCCGCAGCACTGGTTGGGTGCATTTCAACAGCTGATGCAATCGGTATCAACTACGCCGCTAGCTGTTGTCGCAGCAACAGATGACAGTGTTCAACAGTTGGTTTCCCAAGCGCTTCATAAGCACGCACGTGAAGTGAAGTATGTTTGCTTGATTGGTTTGTGGTCAGATGTGCCGCCTTATCGGTTGCCCAATCCAACATTCCAATTTGGTGGCCGTGACCCTGATAGCCACTGCCTCAGCGATGCTCCTTATGGCTGCTTTCAAAGTGTCTCTGTGGCTAGAGATGCCATACCGGAAATTCCGGTTGGCCGAATTCCTAGTTTAGAACTAGAAGTTGTTGCGAATGCTCTTTTTGATTCGCCTGAATGGCAAGATGCGCGAAGTGCTTTTTTCCTAGGAGTGACAGCGGAATGTTGGACAGACGCTACGCACGAAATTGTGAAGCGCTTTATGGGAAGCAGTTCGGTGCGCGTGATGGAGTCGCCTAATGAACGCTTTGTCAAATCGGGCATTCTGACCTCACCAAATTGGGATGTAGACGAGTTAGAAGAGCAATTCAGCAATACCCTTGTGCCCAAAGGCGCGGTCATTTTATTTAATGTTCATGGCGGTGCTGACGATCCTGGTTGGGTTGGGGAAGACAATGATCACAATTACGTGCCTATTTTTGAACCAGGCACAATTCATAATTTCAATGAAAGTATTTTTGTAACAGAGGCCTGTTACGGTGGTGCAATGGGCTATGACAGCGCAAGTGTAGTTGAGCACTTTTTTAGCAATGGCGGTAAAGCTTTTGTAGGATGTTCTGTTGTTGCTTACGGATCAGCAAGTTCAGACATTGGCTGCGCTGATATTTTGGCAATAAGTTTTCTTCAGTCGATCGGTGAAGGGCGCACGCTTGGTGAAGCGTTGATTGTTGCTAAGTGCGAAGTGCTGATCAGTGACCCCATCAGCCAAAAAATCAACGATAAAACTGTTCTTTCTTTTAATTTATTTGGTGCGCCTTGGCATCGTCTTAAGCAAGCTGCGCCCGTTTCTGCCGCGTCTAGATTGCCTGCAAGAACCAGTGCTGGATCTGCTTTAGACCGCATTCGCAACAGAATGAACAACATTGAGGAAGATCATTCAAGTAGTTTGTCGGATATCAGGCTGCGGTATTTGGAAAAACTGCCAACACCTCAAAAGAAATTCCTTCTGAATCAACAAGAGGTCAGAGCGCAGCTTTCAAGATTTAGCGAAAGTGCACAAATTCATGCAACATTGAACCAATGGCATGTTGATCTAGAAAATTTGGAAGTGGAATTTTTAAGCTTTGAAGATTTTGAAGGCTTTCTGCTTTCAGGACACGCTCACACAGCAGGTGCACCAAGAGTCATTGCAATGACTTTGGACGCGAGTGGAAAAATTATTAAGACGTTGACCAGTAAGGGGTAATCATGCAATGTAATCACTGTAATTTTCAATTGGCGGAGGGTGCAAGATTTTGCCCAGAGTGCGGCAAGTCCGCGGCGACAACAATGTCTTGCCGTCATTGCGGCGAAGTCAATCCAATCGAGGCAAAATTTTGTCCTAATTGCGGCAAAACCTCCTCGGAGCCAGTGGCCAGCACAGCATCGCCGGCGCCAACTGTTGCGCCTTCTAGTACAAGTACAGACTTTGTTTATGCATTGACCGAGGAGTCGGTGCGCAAAGGCGAGCCAGATAGAGCGCAACCACCTTATGGCGCTGTTGCTGTTTGCATGGTAGATAACTCTATTTACAAAATTTTTGGTCACGAAAAATACCAAGGCAATAATAAAAACAACGAGTTCAAAGATTTGTTTGGTCGTCTGAAAGAAAACCTTTTAGGGCTAGCGGGACAAAAAACTCAAAAAGTTACAAACTTCATACTTGCAGATTTAAGCAATTTGCCTTTGGTCACGCACAGTGCACCAGTGAGTGTCCTTGGTAAGCCTGACGCTTCAATCCAATTTGAATTTTGGGTTAGTCCTGACGAACGAGAGTCAAACTTGTTGGGTCTTTTCCTGCAAAAGTTTGCTTCTGGAAAGAAAAGTCTAACCCTTTATGAATTTAAACAAATTGCAATAGACCATTTGAACTCTATTGTTTCTAGTTTTGATTTTCAGATTGTGGCTAAGTCCCCTGAAATGGGGGCGGCGTTGGCGCGTGAGGTTTCTGCAAAACTAAAGCAAGCCACGGGTATATCTTCTAACTCCGTTTTTAGATTTGGAAAAGTCGGTCGTCGCGAGTGGTTAGATGTCACCAAGGTGCAAAAGTCTGTTCATTGCGATCAATGTGACGCCCCCTTTACACAAAAAATTAAGTTTTGCGGCACCTGTGGCAATGACATGAGTGATGCTGCCAAGTGGGTCAATGCCGTAAGCTACTTGCAGGCCAAATCGGGAGAGCAAATTACGGTTCGTTTAACCATGATGGTCGACACTTCAGATCCCAATACACAGATCAAGCTTGACGAAAAAGCCTCTGAATATGTGCTAAATATTTTGGCGCCCAGGTTACGCCAAATGAGCATCCCAGAATTAATGACGTCCAGTTGTTTGAACGAATTTAGTCAGTTGTTGAACAAGCAATTGACCAAAGAGTGGTTGGGCTATATCTCTGACTTTGCCGTGACAGATATCAAAACGGCTGAAGACGAATGGTTCTTTAAAACTGATGCATTGGTCAGTGAGGCATTGCGTGAAGTTGAAGCCAATAAGAAATTCTTGGCTGT
>JBILIR010000008.1:0-14500 GCA_044368955.1 Limnohabitans sp. | reverse complement strand
ATTCTTGCCGATGTAGTGCAGGGCAGGTGGCAAGATTTCGGAGGGTGAATCAAGGTAGGCGATGCCACAAGATTTGAGCTTGGAGGTGTAGGTGGGGTTGAACACCAAATCCCACGCGTTTTCCGGCATGGGGGTGCTGCCCAAAGCTTTGGTGACTTTGGTTTTGTTGATGGCTACCGTGGTGAAACTCCAAGCCCATGGAAGAATGTATTCGTTACCTGGGTCTACGCTTGTGAGTTTGCTCATCAAGGAAGCATCTAGGTTTTTGTAATTGGGGATTTGGGATTTGTCGAGTTTCTTCAGTAGGCCTGCCTCAATTTGGGCTTTGACAAACACCGAGCCAGGCACCACGATGTCATATCCAGAGTTACCTGCCACCAATTTGGCTTGCAGACCTTCATTGTTTTCAAAGGTTTGGTAGTTGACTTTGATACCGGTTTCTTTTTCGAAATTGGCGATCATGTCGGCAGCGATGTAATCGGGCCAGTTGTAAACGTTGAGGACCTTCTCTTCTGCATTCACAGGTGCAGCAGCAACGGGAGCCTTAGGCTCTTCTTTTTTGCCACAGGCTGGGACAGACAAGCAAGCCAAGACAACCCAAAAAAGACGTTTGTTCATGATGGCAGAGACTCCATAAGTAAAAGTGGATAACCCAACAAAGAAACTCGCTGTGCGAGCGCCAGGCGCGTAGTATATGAACAGTTGGGCGCGGTTTTCAGGCGCTAGGGTCTTATCCTGCATAAAAAGCTTACAATTTAAGTCTTCAATCTGTGCTCACTCTGCGAATCATCTATGCCAATTTACGCCTATAAATGCAGCGCTTGCGGCTTCGCTAAAGACCAGCTGCAAAAATTGTCCGACCCACCCTTGAGTGATTGCCCCGCTTGCGGTAAACCTTCTTACACCAAGCAACTCACGGCTGCTGGTTTTCAGCTCAAAGGGTCGGGTTGGTACGCCACCGACTTCAAAGGCGGGGGCAGTACAGCGCCTGCCAGCACCGAAAGCACCACCACCGCTTCGCCAGAAGCTGCACCTGCGGCCCCACCCGCTGATGCGCCTGCCGCCTCCAGCGCTGCTTCTTGCGCCCCTTCTTGTGCCTGTCACTGAAGCCACGTTTCGCGGCTGCAGTTCTTTTTTACGCATGGTATGAATTTAAAAAAATACATCTTGGCTGGATTGCTGGTGTGGTTGCCTTTGGCGATCACGCTGTGGGTATTGAGTTGGCTGGTCGGTGCCCTCGACGGTATTTTGGCCAATGTGCTTTACGGCTTGGGCAGTGTGTTGCCTCAAGTGCATACCAACGCTTTGCAGCAGTTCAATGGCATCAAGGGGTTGGGTGTTGTGATGGTTTTTTTGGTGCTGGTGTTAACCGGTGCCTTGGCTTCCAATGTGGCAGGCCGATGGATGGTCAAGCAATGGGACCGCTTATTCACCCATATACCGATTGTCAAATCCATCTATACCAGCGTTAAAAAAGTATCTGACACGCTTTTTTCCAGTAATGGCAACGCCTTTCGAAAAGCCGTGTTACTGCAATACCCTCGCCAAGGCGCTTGGACCATTGCGTTTCAAACGGGCGCACCCCAAGGCGAAGTTCAAAAACATTTGGGAGAGGGCTTTATGAGCGTGTATGTGCCCACCACGCCCAACCCTACCAGCGGATTTTTTTTGTTGGTGCCCGTCACTGACGTGATTGAACTAGACATGAGCGTGGACGAAGCGCTGACCTATGTCATCTCCATGGGTGCGGTATCTCCATCGGTTTTACCTGGCCCCCCTCATTAATCAACGGCGCCTTAACGCGCCTTATGCCACAACGACTTTTTAAGACTGGATAACAAGCTATGAGAACGCACTACTGTGGATTGGTCACCGAAGCACTGCAAGGACAAAGTGTGTCTTTGTGCGGATGGGTCAATCGCCGACGCGACCATGGTGGCGTGATCTTTATCGATTTGCGAGACCGCGAAGGCTATGTGCAGGTGGTTTGTGACCCGGACCGCGCCGAAATGTTCAAGATTGCCGAAGATATCCGCAATGAATTTTGTGTGCAAATCAAAGGCGTGGTGCGCTTGCGCCCCGAAGGTACCGTCAACGAGCAACTCAAAAGCGGCAAGATCGAAGTGCTTTGCCATGAGTTGGTGGTGCTCAATCCTTCAGTGACGCCACCGTTCCAACTCGACGACGACAATTTGTCTGAGACCACCCGCTTAACCCACAGGGTATTGGATTTGCGTCGCCCCTATATGCAAAAGAACCTGATGCTGCGCTACCGCGTGTCAATGGCAGTGCGTAAGTTTTTAGATGCCAATGGTTTTGTCGACATCGAGACACCCATGCTGACCAAGAGCACGCCAGAGGGCGCTCGCGACTATTTGGTACCCAGTCGTGTGCATGATGGCCACTTCTTCGCTTTACCCCAATCGCCGCAATTGTTCAAACAGTTGCTGATGGTTGCCGGCTTTGACCGTTACTACCAAATCACCAAATGTTTCCGTGATGAAGATTTGCGAGCAGACCGCCAACCTGAATTCACACAGATTGATATCGAAACTTCTTTCTTAGGTGAAGAAGAAATTCGTGCCCTGTTCCAAGACATGATCAAAGGCGTTTTCAAGCAAGTGCTTGATATCGACTTGGGCGACTTCCCCATCATGGCTTACGCTGAAGCCATGCACCGCTTTGGCTCTGACAAGCCCGATCTGCGCATCCAATTGGAGTTCACCGAACTCACTGACGTGATGGCAGATGTGGACTTCAAGGTGTTCAGTGGACCAGCCACCAGCAAAGGCGGTCGTGTGGTCGCGTTGCGTGTGCCAGGTGGTGGCGAGATGAGCCGAGGAGAGATTGACGCCTTCACCGAGTTTGTGAAAATTTATGGTGCCAAAGGTTTGGCTTGGATCAAGGTCAATGAAGTGGCCAAAGGCCGTGAGGGCTTGCAGTCACCGATTGTCAAAAACTTGCACGACAAAGCCATTGCCGAAATCTTGTCGCGCAGCGGCGCACAAGACGGTGATTTGCTGTTCTTTGGTGCTGACAAGGCCAAGGTGGTGAATGACGCTATCGGCGGCTTGCGTTTGAAAATTGGCCACAGTGACTTCGGCAAAAAACAAGGCTTGCTGCAAGACCGCTGGGCACCCTTGTGGGTGGTGGATTTCCCCATGTTTGAGTTCGATGAGGAGGCGGGTCGTTACAACGCTGTACACCACCCCTTCACCGCACCCAAAGATGGCCATGAGGATTGGATGGTTACGGCGCCCGAGAAGTGCATTGCCAAGGGCTATGACATGGTGCTCAATGGCTGGGAAATCGGCGGCGGCTCGGTGCGTATACACCGCGCTGATGTTCAGCAAAAAGTGTTCGATGCTTTGAAGATTACCCCCGAAGAAGCGCAAATCAAATTTGGCTTCTTGCTCGACGCCTTGCAATACGGCGCCCCACCCCACGGCGGTTTGGCTTTTGGCTTAGACCGTATCGTCACACTCATGACGGGTGCCGACTCTATCCGCGACGTGATCGCTTTTCCTAAAACCCAACGTGCCCAGTGCTTGCTTACCCAAGCACCCTCGCTGGTGGATGAAAAGCAGCTTCGCGAATTGCACATCCGTTTGCGCACAGTCGAGACGGCCTAGACAAGGTCTTTGTCTGCGCCTCTAGGATCCATCGGTCATCTGCTGTTAGTATCTTTGACATGTTGAAAAAGACTGAGACAAACATGACTTCTGAGGCAAATGACGCAGGTGTTCCTGTGTCCATCAAAATCCGCGAAAGGTTATTGGCCTCGCGCAAGCGCTTTCATGCCAATGACAATATTGCCGACTTCATTGAGCCAGGCGAACTCGACAAATTGCTTGACGAAGTGGCCGACAAAATGAATGGCGTGCTCAGCAGCCTCGTCATCGACACCGAGCACGACCACAACACCGCAGACACCGCACGGCGTGTCGCCAAAATGTATGTGCAAGAAGTCTTTCGTGGCCGCTTCGTCAGCCCACCCGTCATCACCGAGTTTCCCAACGCTGAGCACTTGAACGAGTTGATGATCGTGGGACCCATCACGGTTCGCAGTGCTTGCAGTCACCACTTTTGCCCCGTCATTGGAAAAATTTGGATTGGCGTGTTACCCAATGAGCACACCAATGTGATTGGTTTGTCCAAGTACGCTCGGCTTGCCGAATGGGTCATGGGTCGTCCCCAGATTCAAGAAGAGGCGGTGGTGCAGTTGGCTGACTTGATTCAAGTCAAAACCCAACCCGATGGCTTGGCCATCGTCATGGAGGCTTCTCACTACTGCATGGCTTGGCGTGGGGTGAAAGACATGGACAGTCGCATGATCAATTCGGTCATGCGTGGCGCATTTTTGAAAGACCCCAATTTGCGTCGAGAATTTCTTTCACTGATTCCCAAAAAGGACTGATGGCATGTTGGTGCGTTTGCTTTATGTGAGCCGAGCCTTGGATCCCGATGCCTCTGCAGCCACAGACGCCATCTTGGCTGTTGCCCGTGAGCACAATATGGCCAACGGCATCACCGGCATTCTTTGCTACGGTGGTGGCATTTATTTGCAAGCCATTGAAGGTGGGCGTAACCAAGTCAACAACTTGTACGCGCAAATCGTCAGCGACAAGCGCCATACCGATGTGGTGCTGCTTAACTATGAAGAAATCGCCGAACGCCGTTTTGGTGGCTGGACCATGGGGCAGGTCAATTTGTCCAAACTCAATACCTCGGTGGTGTTGAAGTATTCCGAACTTCCTGTGCTGGACCCTTATGCGGTATCGGGCCTCGTCTCTTTGGCCTTGCTTGAAGAGTTGATGGCAACAGCCGCCATTTTGGGTCGCGCCTGAATTTTTTGCTATGACACGTCTGCTGGGTTGTGACTTCAGCAGTTCACCCTCCTCACGCAAATCTATTGTGCTTGCTTGGGGAGCGTGGCGTGATAAGCGCTTGGTGCTTGAGGGAATGCAAGCCTGCACAAGCCTTGTGGCGTTTGAACAAGCCTTGCACACCCCAGGGCCATGGGTAGGCGGTTTCGACTTACCTTTTGGCTTGCCTCGCGAATTGGTCACCACACTGAAGTGGCCTCTCAGTTGGAAAGCCTGCATAGACCATTTCGCCGCGCTCAGCCGCGAGGAGATTCGCACTACCTTCAAAGCTTTTTGCGACAAGCGTCCCGTGGGGGGTAAATTTGCCCATCGAGCCACCGATATTCCTGCAGGGTCTAGTCCGTCCATGAAATGGGTAAACCCACCCGTGGCTTACATGCTGCATGCCGGTGTGCCTTTGATGTTGCAAGCGGGTTTGGACTTCCCAGGCCTTTATGCAGGCGACACACAACGTGTGGCATTGGAGGCCTACCCTGGCTGCTTAGCCCGACGACTGATAGGTTCGCGCAGTTACAAGAGTGACGACCGGGCCAAACAAACCTCTGAGCGTTTGATTGCACGCAAAGATATCTTGCAGGCTTTGGTCAGTGGACAAGTCGGCGTGACTTTGTACCTTCGCCCTGCACAACACGATGCCTTGGTGGCAGACGCCAGTGGCGACAAA
Source organism: Limnohabitans sp. (assembly GCA_044368955.1). Lineage (GTDB taxonomy): Bacteria > Pseudomonadota > Gammaproteobacteria > Burkholderiales > Burkholderiaceae_C > Limnohabitans. Next base: position 8,950 of record JBILIR010000008.1, on the reverse strand, counting down.
CTCGACGCAGTGCTTTGCATGGTGCAAGCTGCCATGGCGCAGCTGCGCCATGCGGGAGGCGATACCTTGTATGGTTTACCGCCTGAAATGGATGCACTGGAAGGTTGGATCATTGGCGTATGAGCATTGATTGGCTTGACCATATTGAGACGTCGCGTTTATGGCTGCGTTGTCCTCAGCCCGGAGATGGCGACGCCTTGTACTTGGCTGTGCAAGAGAGTCTGACTGCACTTCGCCAATGGCCAGATTCTTTGCCTTGGGCGCAAAAACCACAAACACCCGATAGGGCGGAAGACTACTGTCAATCCTGCTTTGGTGCTTTTGTGCTGGGCTTGTCTTGGCCGATGTTGATGATTGACAAAGCCACGGGCACGCTGCTGGGCAGCGTCGGTTTTCACCGTATGGATCCCGCGGCCCCAGAGTTTGAGTTGGGCTATTGGTGCAGAACCTCAGCGCATGGACGCGGTTTGATGAGCGAAGCTGTGGTTGCCTTGAGTGATGCAGCTTTAGCCTGTGTGCCCAGCGTGCGTTTGATTTGCCGTGTGGACGAGCGCAATGCCGCCAGTTGTCGGGTGGTGGAAAAGTCGCACTACCGATTTGTGCGTTCGGTGATTGAAACGCCGCAAGCTGATAGACCCGCCTTGGCGGTGCGTTTTTACGAGCGCTTGTCCGTGCCGCACACAGTGCAATTGGCTTGACGGCGTAGGCGTATTTCGGTCCACGCCAGACTGCGGCCGTCGAGCATTTGCAGTCGCCCCACCAAAGATTTGCCCAAGTCTGTCAGCAACTTCAGAGCCTCCGCCGCTTGCAAACTGCCGATGACGCCCACCAAAGGCGCTAACACGCCCATGGTGGAACAACTGATTTCTTCGGGCGCTTGGTCAGGCGGGAATACACAGGCGTAGCAGGGTGAGTCAGGTTGCCGAGGGTCGTATGTGGTCAATTGACCATCCAAGCGAATGACTGCACCGCTGACCAAGGGCACACGGTGTTGCACGCAGGCCTTGTTAAGCATGTGGCGAGTTTGAAAATTGTCACTGCAGTCAAGCACCACTTGGGCTGTGGGCAAGAGTTGGTCCAGCAAAGCAGGGTCTGCCTTTTGTGGCAGGGTGGAGATGCGTATGTCAGGGTTGAGCGCCAACATCGCTTGCTTGGCTGATGTCACTTTGGCTTGACCTATGCGCTCAGTGCTGTGGGCGATCTGTCGTTGCAAATTGGTGAGGTCCACCTCGTCGTGGTCAACCAAGGTGATGTGCCCCACACCGCTGGCCGCCAAAAAAAGGGCTGCACTGCAGCCCAAACCGCCTGCACCAATGACCACGGCGTGGCTGTCAAGCAGCCGTTGTTGACCTAGGTCGCCGAGTTCATCGAGCAGGATATGCCGTGAATAACGCAGCAATTGGGCGTCATTCACGCCTTACTGTTCCTTTTTGTCGGCAGGGCGCTCGGTCAGTGTTTTGCTGACCTTGACAGGTTGGTTTTTCAAGCGGTTGAGCGCTTGTTGCAACTGGAAGTCTTCAGGGCTGCCGTACTCAGGCGTCTTGCGATCGGCCACGGGTTTTTTGGATTCTTCCTCAAGGCGCTTCAAAGCTTCATCGCGGGCTTTTTCGCGCGATGGGTCTTTGACTTCCTCACCTTGGCCGCTGTTGAGGTGCTTTTCCAAATCAGCTTCACGGGTACGTAAAGCTGCATACGGGCTGCCTTCGGCGGTGTCGTCAATGAGCAAATCAGGCACGATGCCCTTGGCTTGGATGGAGCGGCCGCTGGGGGTGTAGTAACGCGCTGTGGTGATTTTCAACGCTGTGTCTGAACCCAGTTGACGCACGGTTTGAACCGAACCCTTGCCAAAGGTTTGGCTGCCCATGAGGGTGGCACGTTTGTGGTCTTGCAAAGCACCTGCAACGATTTCGCTGGCAGAAGCAGAGCCTTCATTCACCAACACCACCAAAGGGATTTTCTTGAAGAAGCCGTTGGTTTTGCTGGCAAGACTGGACACACTGTCTTGACCGCCGCGACGCAAGTAGTATTCGGGCGCTGCTTTGAAAGTAAATTTACTTTCTTCCAGCTGGCCGTTGGTGGAGACCACAGTCACGTTGTTGGGCAAGAAGACGGCAGAGATAGCCACTGCTGCATCTAGCAGGCCACCAGGGTCGTTACGCAAATCGAGCACCAAGCCCTTCATTTTGGGGTCTTGCTTGTAAAGCTCTTCCAATTTGCGAGCCAAGTCATCCACGGTGCGTTCTTGGAATTGGCTGACGCGAATCCAGCCATAACCGTTCTCAATCATTTTGGATTTGACGCTGACGGTTTTGATCTCTTCACGGATGATGGTGACAGGGAAGGTGCGGTTTTCGTCCTTGCGGTAAATGGTGAGCAATACCTTGGTACGGGGTTCGCCACGCATACGCTTGACGGCTTCATTGAGTGACAAACCTTTCATGGAGGTGTCATCGACTTTGGTGATCAAGTCGCCAGGCTTCAAGCCCGCGCGGTCTGCCGGTGAACCTTCGATGGGTGAAACCACCTTGACCATGCCGTCTTCTTGGGAAATTTCGATGCCGACACCGACAAACTTGCCTGTCGTGCCCTCACGGAATTCTTTATAGGATTTTTTGTCAAAATACTGGGAATGCGGGTCTAAGCTGGAGACCATGCCAGAGATGGCGTCATTGATGAGTTTTTTTTCGTCGACCGTTTCGACGTAATCGCTCTTGACCATGCTGAAAACAGCGGCGAGTTGCTGCAACTCTTCAAGTGGCAAGGGCGCCATATTGGCGCGAGCAACTGTTTGGAGCGAAAAGGTGGTTAGTGCACCCGTCAGGGCACCAATGCTGATCCAGCCCGCGATTTTAAGTTTTTGGCCCATTTTTACCCTGTATTTAAAAAAAGCCGTCGATAGGCAATAGAAGAAGATAGTTTACTGTGCCTGACTATCAATCGCTGGTCTTTGCGCAAATTAACCTTGGCTGGCAATGGTTTGCGCGGCCTAAGCGTCTTTCAGGTAATAGCTGCGAATAGGGCGCAAATCGGCGTCTAGCTCGTACACCAAAGGTTCGCCATTGGGGATGTTCAGGCCCACGATGTCTTGGTCGGCTATGTTGTCGAGGTATTTCACCAGCGCACGCAGCGAGTTTCCGTGGGCACTGACCAACACACGTTGGCCAGCGCGGATGGCGGGAGCCAATGATTCGTTCCAAAAGGGCATGACCCGCTCAACCGTGTCTTTGAGGCATTCCGTGAGCGGCACCTGACCGGGGCTGAGCTTGGCATAGCGGCGATCGCTGCGCTCGTAACGGCTGTCTTTCGGCTCCATGGCCGGTGGCGGCACATCGAAACTGCGTCGCCAAGCCATGACCTGAGCCTCGCCATACTGGGCGGCGGTCTCGGCTTTGTTCAAGCCTTGCAATGCACCGTAATGGCGCTCGTTGAGGCGCCAGTGGTGAGCCACCGGCAACCAAGTGCGGTCCATGCCATCCAAGGCATGCCACAAGGTATGGATGGCGCGTTTAAGCAAGCTGGTGTAGGCCACATCAAAATCGAAACCTGCCTCTTTCAGGCGTTCGCCGGCAAGGCGAGCTTGGGCAATGCCCGTGGGCGTGAGGTCGACATCGGCCCAGCCTGTGAAGCGGTTTTCCAGGTTCCAGATAGATTCGCCGTGTCGAATGAGCACCAGGGTGTACATGGGGAAAAATGACCTTGTTGAGTCAGAAAAAAAGAATGCATTCTAAAATGACACTTCCAAGACAAATTTCCAAGGTAACCATGGTGAGTTTTTTGATCGATAACTGGATGTTGGTTCTGGTGGCTGTGATTTCTGGTTTGGCGCTGTTTTTGCCTACCTTACAAGCCATGGGTAAGGCCGGTTTGTCCCCTACCCAGGCGGTTTTGATGATCAACCGTGAAAGAGCGCATATTGTTGACGTGCGAAGCTCTGAAGAGTTCTCGACAGGGCATTTGATTGGCGCCAAAAACATCGCCATGGATGTGTTGGAGTCCAGCCTTGGCAAAGCCATCAATGACAAAAAACGCCCCCTTATTTTGGTGTGTGCCAGCGGTGTTCGTTCGCAACGCGCCCAAAAAATCGCCACCAAACTCGGCTTTGAGCAGGCCCACAGCCTCTCTGGCGGTTTAAAGATTTGGCAAGAGGCCAATCTACCTTTGGAAAAAACCTAACCACCTGCAACACCATGCCACCCATCAAGATGTACACCACCGCTGTTTGTCCCTATTGCAACCGGGCCAAGCAAATCCTTAAGGCTCGCGGCGTCGAGCATATTGATGAGGTGCGTATCGACCTGTCCCCCGACGAACGCGATCGGATGATGGCCTTGACTGGCAGGCGTACCGTGCCGCAAATATTCATTGGTGATATGCATGTGGGTGGTTGTGATGATTTGATGGCTTTGGACAGCCGTGGCGGCCTCATGCCTTTGCTGCAAGCCAAGCTGACATAATCTTCGCCATCTAACCCTTGCCCGCCTAGGAAGCAGTTGCTAAGCGGGTTTTTTACTTTCAGGAAACTCACCATGGCCGAAGCCAATGATCCCGTCTTTCAAATTCAGCGCGTTTACCTCAAAGACATGTCTTTAGAGCAACCCAATTCACCTGCGATTTTGTTGTCGCAGGAAGCGCCCTCGGTGGACATCCAAATTGGCCTGGGCTCCGAGCAAATTGGCGACGGCGTGTTTGAAATCACTGTCACCGCGACTGTCACCAGCAAGATCAATGACCAAACCATGTTTTTGGTCGAGGCCAAGCAAGCAGGTATTTTTGAGATTCGCAACCTGCCCGAAGGCCAGTTGCAACCCGTCACAGGCATTGCGTGTCCACAAATCATTTACCCCTATTTGCGCGGCAATGTGGCTGATGTGATTCAGCGAGCAGGTTTTCCGCCTGTGCACATGGCGGAAATTAATTTCCAAGCCATGTTCGACCAGCAGCAACGCATGGCGGCTGACCAAAAACTGCAGTGAAACTGCTGGTCGTTGGTGCTGGCGCATGGGGCACGGCGCTCGCGGTGCAGGCTGCGTCGCGCCACGAGGTTACCTTGTGGGCCAGAGATGCGTCGCTCGTTCAAAAGATGCAGCAACAGCGAGAAAACCAGCACTACTTGCCTGGCCGCGTTCTGCCCGCTTGTTTGCACTTAAGCCACGCGTCTTTCACAGACGCTTTGTCGGGTGTCGATTTAACCGTGTTGGCCACGCCCATGGCCTCGCTGCGTTTGGCATTGCTGGCGCTTGCGCCCTGGCAAAAGCAAACACCATTGGCTTGGTTGTGCAAAGGGTTTGAAGCTGCTCAATCAGCAACACGGGGCCAAGGTTTGCTGGCCCACGAGGTACAAGCCGAGGTTGCGCCCAGCATGTTGGCAGGTGTGCTGAGTGGACCGAGCTTTGCCCAAGAGGTGGCAGCTGGACAACCTGCCGCTTTGGTGGCTGCCAGCGAACACGCTGTGGTGCGTCAGGCCTTGGTTGATGCTTTCCACGGCGACAACCTGCGTGTGTATGCCAACGACGATGTGGTGGGTGTAGAGGTTGGTGGCGCGGTGAAAAACGTCATGGCGATTGCCACCGGTTTGTGTGATGGCCTGCAGTTGGGTTTGAACGCTCGTGCGGCCTTGATCACCCGTGGTTTGGCTGAGATGACGCGTTTGGGCATGGCCATGGGTGCTCGTGCAGACACTTTCATGGGCTTGAGTGGATTGGGCGACTTGGTACTGACCGCCACGGGCGACCTGAGCCGCAACAGGCAGGTTGGCATGGCCTTGGCGCAAGGCCAGTCGCTGGACAAGGTATTGCAGTCGCTGGGCCATGTGGCTGAAGGCGTTTACAGCGCTCACACGGTGGTCGCACGTGCGCAACAGCTGGGTGTGGACATGCCCATCGCCCAAGCGGTGGTGGCAGTTTTGCAAGGTCAAGCTTCAGCGCAACAAGCGGTGGCGGCGCTCATGGGACGCGGTGCTAAGGGCGAATAGGCAGCCGTCACTGCGAGGCGCAAAGCGCCGAAGCAGTCCTTATACAAGATTGCTTCCCGCCACGTCGCTTCGCTCCTCGCGGCTAAAGGCTGCACGCAATGACAGCCCTTTGATCTGGACAATGGCGTGTCGCTCAAACCTCTAAGTTATCAATCAACCTTGTCTTACCCAACTTCGCCGCGCCCAGCACCACCAGCGCATCCCCTGCAAGCGGTGCTTGCAGGTCGAGGCGATTGCGCACGGTGAGGTAGTCAGGTTGCCAGCCACGCTCGCGAAGGCGCTCCATGGCTTGGGCTTCCAGTTGTGGTAATTGCGAAGCGAAATCGTCAGAAACAGACAAAGCTTCTTGGCCCAATTGGCGCAACGCCATCGACAGCTGCACTGCCTCAATCCGTTCGTCGGCGCTTAGGTAGCCGTTGCGCGAACTCAGCGCCAAACCATCTGGGGCGCGGCAAGTGTCTACACCCACCAACTCAATAGGCAGGGCAAACTGGCGCACCAGTTGGCGAATCACCATCAGCTGTTGGTAGTCCTTCTTGCCAAACACCGCCACGCCTTGTGCTTTACCGGCAAACACGGCCATGAAAAGCTTCATCACCACGGTGCTCACACCGGTGAAAAAGCCAGGACGAAATTGCCCTTCCAAAATGTCAGCCAGCGCGGGGTCAGGTTGCACCTTGAAGGTTTGGGGCTGCGGGTAGAGCTCGGCTTCATCAGGTGCAAACAGCACATCGCAAGCTTGGGAACGTAGTTTGGCGCAGTCGTCTTCAAAGGTGCGCGGGTAGCTGGCAAAGTCTTCGTGGGGCAAAAACTGCAAGCGGTTGACGAAGATGCTGGCCACCAACACATCGCCCAAAGGCTTGGCCACTTGCAGCAGGTGCAAATGGCCCTCGTGCAAATTGCCCATGGTGGGCACAAACGCAGGTCGCTCAAAGCGCTGCAAATGCTGGCGCAACTCGGCCAGCGTACGGGCGATCAACATGCGGTGCTTACCAAGCGTGCAATTCGTTCACAGGAAAGCGTTGCTCTTTGACAGCGCGAACAAAGGCAGTCATCGCGTCTTGGATGGAGGAAGCTTCGTTCATGAAGTTGTGGGCAAACTTGGGCACCTTGCCTTGGGTGGCACCCAACATATCGTGCAACACCAAAATCTGTCCTGCCGTGTCTACACCCGCACCAATGCCGATGGTGGCGCAAGTGGTCAAGGCGCGGGTGATGTCGCCAGAAAGGAGTGCTGGCACCATTTCCAAAACCAGCATTTGTGCGCCAGCTTTCTCCAACAGCAAGGCGTCTTGCATCAATTGTTGTGCACCGCTGTCGGTTCGCCCTTGCACACGGTAACCGCCCAAGGTGTTCACGCTTTGTGGGGTCAGACCAATGTGTCCGCAAACCGGAATACCACGGGTGACCAAAAATTCGACGGTAGGTGCCAACCAAACGCCGCCTTCCAACTTCACCATGTGCGCACCCGCTTGCATCAAAACGCTGGCGCTGCGAAAGGCTTGCTCTGGGGTGGCATAGGTGCCAAAAGGCATATCGCCCAAAACAATGGGGCGGCCATTTTGCTTTTGCACGCCACGCGACACGCACTCGGTGTGGTAGCGCATGGCATCCAGCGTGACGGGCAAGGTGCTGTTGTGGCCTTGGCAGACCATGCCCAAAGAATCGCCCACCAAAATCACTTCCACACCTGCCAAATCGGCCAAAGCGGCAAAGGTCGCGTCATAGGCGGTGAGCATGGTGATTTTTTCGCCTTCGCTGTACATCTTCATCAAGCTGTGAATGGTCATGGCAGGACGCTTGGCAGCTTGTTGGGAGCTTGGTTGAGCGCTCATGGATATACCTCAATGAATCAGTTGACAGGTGCGTAAGCCAATCGCACATAAATCGGGGCATAGGCCTCGGCTTGGGTGATGTCCACCAAGGTTTCCTTGGCCAGTTCAAGTAAGGCGATAAAAGTCACCAACAGCACCGGCACACCCAAAGCAGGGTCGAATAAATCGGCAAATTCAACAAAACGCTGGCCTTGCAGTTTTTTCAAGACGATGCTCATATGTTCTCGGACTGACAATTCTTGGCGGCTGATTTTGTGGTGTTGCACCAGTTTGGCACGACGCAAAATATCTGTCCATGCTTGCTGCAATTCCACTGCATCCACATGGGGGAATCGGGGTTGCATGGACTGCTCGATAAACACCTGAGCACGTAAAAAGTCTCGCCCTTGTTGCGGGAATTGGTTCAAGTTGCCTGCGGCCAATTTGAGTTGTTCGTACTCCAACAATCGGCGCACCAACTCGGCGCGGGGGTCCTCGGCTTCCACGCCTTCCGCCACTTTTTTGGGTGGCAACAACATGCGAGATTTGATCTCGATCAGCATAGCGGCCATGAGCAAATATTCAGCGGCTAACTCTAGATTGGTCTTGCGAATTTCCTCGACGTAGCTGAGGTACTGGCGGGTGAGACCCGCCATGGGAATATCCAAGATATTGAAGTTTTGCTTGCGAATCAGGTACAGCAACAAGTCCAGCGGGCCTTCAAACGCTTCTAAAAAGATTTGCAAGGCATCGGGCGGGATGTACAAATCTTGCGGCATGGCAAACAGCGGTTCGCCATACAAACGCGCCACCGCCACATGGTCGATGACCGTCGGCATGTGGGGCAAGTCGCCGCTGGGCCCTTGCCAATCGGGATGCAAATGAGGCGTGTTCACTTGACGCTGGGATTGAAATACACGTAGGGTTTTTGAGCGACTTTGGCTGCCTTGAACTCGCTTTGTTCATTGGCATTCAGAGGTTTGTCCCACAGCAGGGCGCGGCCCTGGCGTTGCTCGGTTTCCAGCGTGGGTTTGGCCTGCTTCAATTGATCGATGAACTGAGAGGCTTCAGAGACGTATTCAGGGCGGGCAAACAATGACATGGGACTGTCCAAGAGTGGGAGCACTATTCTAGCCACCAAGGGTTTTTACCAGCGCCTTTGCGT
>JBILIR010000202.1:0-3914 GCA_044368955.1 Limnohabitans sp. | reverse complement strand
GATGAAGGCCCCTTGGTATTGGTCGAAACCAAACGCGATTTGCGTCAGATGGCGATGCCGTTTGACGACAACCGTCCTACAGCCTAAGACTGCAGTTCAAGCGCTGGCGGACAGCTTCCAACACGCCAGCGCTTGCGCTTGATCGCCTTTTTGTTCGGCCAGTTCGGCCAAAGCTCGCCAAGCGCTGCGTTTCAAATCGCTGGACTGCAAGCGAGGTGCAGCTTGCTCAAGCAGTTGTTGGGCCTTGCCCCACAAGCTGTGGCGCAAACACACCATGCCGCTCAAGTACTGCAACTCGACACTGCGCGGATTGGCCAAACGGGATTGCTCCACACGGGCTAGCCACTGACTGTCGGGCGTCAAGGTCTGCAAGGCCTGCGCCAGTACTTCCACCACACGTTGACGCACCGTACTGTCACTCCACTCTGCGGTGTTGCTCGATAAGGCTTCCCAAACAGGCAAAAGCCATTGCAAAGCCAAATTGGCCTCGCCTTTGAAACCAAGCAAACGCCGTGCAGCGTGCACGGCGACCTCGGGCATGGCACGCTCTGCCGATTGAAAGATGCGCCATGTGGCTTGCAACTGATGCGCATCACGACAGTCATCAATACTGGCCAACGCCAGGCCACGCATCAAACTGTTTGCAGCGTTGGAAGAAAAAGCACCATGCTTGGCCAATAACCTTGCGGTGTCCAAGGCGGGTAGATGCATTTGCCCCAAGCGATCAGCTTTCAAGCGCAAGCGCAGCGCCAAAGTGCGTCGGGCTGTGCCTTGGGGCAATTGGCTCAGGTACTGGTGGGCACTGCGCTCATCGCGGTCGTGCAAGGCCCAACGCGTCGCATTTAAGCGAGCAGCATCTTGTACTTCGTTGCGCAGCGATGAGCCCAAAGCAGGGTGTGGGTGAAAGACTTGCTGCAAATGCTCGTCCCTCGACTTTTCATCGCGCAGTACATGTGCACTCTCGGCAGCCAACAAATGCAAGACGCTGCGCATGAGAAGCAAAGTGGAGGTTGGCGACCCGCCATCTTCAGCTGCAAGCAAGCCATCCACGTGCGCCAAACCTTGCAATGCCGCTTTGCGCGATCGCAGATAACGCCCCGTCATCCAACCGATTTGGGCATTGAGCATGAGCGACTGGGCGCTGCGTTCACGTTGCTGAACCCGCCAACGCCGTGCTTGCTCTGGCAGCACCCATAAACCCAACAGGCTGCGCAGGGCCACATACAACAAAGTAAACAGCAAAGCCAAGCCGATCAAGACCAAATTAAGCGAAAGATCAACACGGTAGGGCGGCACAAACAAGGTGACAGTCCCCACATGTTGGCTCAAACCCAAGGCCACAGCCACAGCCACCGCAAACAAGGCGACAAACCACAGCGCCATGCGCATATCAGCGACCTGCCGCGGCTGTTGCCAGCGCAGCCAGCGAATTATCCAAACGCGGCATATCGAATTGACGCATTTGACTTTGGGTTTGATTGAGCAAAGACAAGGCCGCGATGCCTTTGCGACCAGAAACGTCAAAGAAGCGACGCATATCGCGTTCGACCCATTGTAAATCGTTGCGCGAGGCCGTTGTCTGTCTGGCCAACAAACCCAAACGGGCATTGAGCAACCGTAATTTCAAATTTTCGCGTGCAAAAAAACTCTGCTCAGGCGTGAGCAACACCGCCTCGGGTTGGTCAATACGGCTGACCCGCACCAGACTGCTCAACTCCGTCCACAGGCTGGTTCCCAAGATCGACCACTGTCCTTGACGCCACGCCTGCTCCCACACATTGCCCAAGGATTTGCCAGGCGTGGGAGTGGCTCGGCTGTTGGCGCCAACCGCATTGAGCAAAGGCAGTTCTTCTACCAAGACCACCAACTCATCAAGCTTGTTGAGCAAGCTAGGGGTATCGGTCACGCTGACCGATTGAATGCGGTCAATATCTGTTTGCAAAGCACGCAGCACAGGCGCCAGACGCGGTTGCGCCACTTTGCTTAACCGTTTTTGCGCACTGTTGAGTGCCGCCAACATGGGTTGCACACTGCCGGTGAGTTCGGCCTGCTGTTGCGCCAGACTCAAAGCAGACTCGATATCGACCACCATGTTTTCGTCTCTGGAGCGCGACAAGCTTTGCATCAATTCTTCGAGTTGCGAACGCTGCAAAGCGACTTCACTGAGACGGGTATCGAGCAAAGCGACTCGGGCTGCGGTTTCGTTGGCCAAGTCTTGCGCGTTTTTGGCCAAGCTATTGGCTTGCATGGAGAGTTGTCCTGCGTCCGCGCTCTGCCTGGCCAATTGCTCTTGAATCAAGCTGAGTTTTTGCCAAAGCATGATGGCCAATACCAACGCCAGCAAGGCAACCAAGCCGATAATTTTGTTTACATAAGAGCGCCAAAGAGGACGTGAGGTTTCAGGACCAGCCGCTGGGGGAGGGTTGACATGCGTTGGTCCAGACTCACTGCTCATGCCAGCGATTCTAATGAGGCAAGCACTTCGCCAACACTGGGTCTGCAAAAAATCACTTTGCCCATGCCCATGGTCTTGGCGGTTTGCACAATCCGTTCATGGGTGGCCATGGCGCGGGTAGCGCCCCAATCTTGGCCAGGCAGCAAACTGGCCAAGTTCTCCAAAGCTTGGGAACTGCTGAATAACCAAATACTGCCGTCTTGGGCAGCTACACGGGCTTCCTCTACCCGGTATTTGTCCCAACGCGGAACTGAGCGTTGGTAGACCGACAAAATGTCCACTGCAACACCGCTCATTGCCAGTTGTCGCAATAGCCAATCTCGCCCAGTGCCTTGGGAGCTAGGGTCTTCTTGGTCGCCATCGCTGCCTCGCAACAACAATACGGGCTTGAGTGGCTGGAGCTTGGCTTGCACCACTGGCCACAAGGATTCGGTATCAAACTGTGCCGCGTCAGGTGGGGGCGAGTCGATCAGTGTGTCTGGTACACCTGCATCGCGCAAAGCCTGTCTGGTGCCAGGCCCTGTGGCCCAGCAGCGGGTCATGCCCCATCCTGCTTTGGGTTTCATTGCGCCTAAGGCATTGGTTACGGCTGCACGGCTGACAAACATCACCGCTTGGTAACCATGCCAAGTATCGAGCGCAGAGCGCAAGCGCATCAAATCGGTCATTGGATTGACTTCGATCAGCGGCCAGTTTTTAACGCGGTGTCCCGCTTTGCCTAAACCCGTCGCCCATGTCTGCCCCTCGGCAGCAGGTCGGGTGAGGATGACGTCTAAAGCCAAACTGGCGGTACGCACCATAAAAGGAGCAGCCAGCGCAGTTACGCGGCGCCTTGTGCACGCAGCTGGGCGGCCACTTGCAAGCCCAGTTGCTCCGCTTGCGCCAAATCGGAGGCCATACCCTCGGTGTGTGCTCGCAAAAGGGGAGCGTGCAAATCGTCTGAGTTGCCCCATGCAGCGTCTATGCGCAACTGGCCTTGATCGAGTGTGGCATGGGCGGCCAATGGCATGGAACAACTGCCGCCCATGGCGCGGCTGACGGCACGTTCGGCAGCCACAGCCAACCAAGTGGTCTGATGGGCAAGCGGCGCCAATAAGTCACTCACGTCGTCACGAGCGCTGCGGATTTCAATACCTAAAGCGCCCTGTCCAGCCGCGGGCAGCATCTCGGTGGTGGAAAAAATATGGCGAATCCGATCCGCCAAACCCAATCGCTTCAAGCCTGCGGCAGCCAACACGATACCTGCGTACTGACCTTCATCGAGCTTACGCAATCGGGTGTCTAAATTGCCGCGCAGGGGCTCTATTTGTAAATCGGGACGCAAAGCGCGAAGCAAAACCGTGCGACGAAGGCTGGAGGTTCCCACCACCGCACCTTGGGGGAGATCTTGCAGGGTGGCGAAATGCGGCGAGACCCAAGCGTCCCGCGGGTCTTCGCGCTCCATCACGCAAGCCAGCGC
>JBILIR010000201.1:0-3942 GCA_044368955.1 Limnohabitans sp. | reverse complement strand
TGATGGGTGCTTGGGGTCATGGTTTCCCTTACGGTATTTACAGTCACCTTGATTGGGTGTCCAACGTCGGCTATCAATACCTGCACTTCCACTACAACCCGGCGCATATGCTGGCTGTGAGTTTCTTCTTTGCCACCACCTTTGCGTTGTCCTTGCATGGTGCTTTGATTTTGTCTGCCACCAACCCTGGCTATGGCCAAGTGGTCAAGACACCTGAGCATGAAGACACTTTTTTCCGCGACACCATCGGTTACTCCATTGGTACTTTGGGTATTCATCGCTTGGGGGTGTTTCTCGCCTTGGCAGCGGTCTTGTTCAGTGCGCTTTGCATTGTCATCAGCGGACCCTTCTGGAGTCGCGGTTGGCCTGAATGGTGGGGCTGGTGGTTGAACCTGCCGATTTGGTCTCAGTGGCCTTAATGGAAAACGAGGAGCACACACATGGCTGACTATCTCAATTTATTCACCACGGTGCAGGCCAAAGGCCCGGTGCACCACGGCGAAGCCCTAGGTCCTGGCAACAGTCCACGCACCGGTCATCCCGCGGTCTACTGGATCTTGGGCAAGATCGGTAACGCTCAAATCGGCCCCATTTATTTGGGCGGCTTGGGACTGGCTTCGCTAATCTGCGGCTTGATTGCTTTCAACATCATCGGCATGAACATGTTGGCCTCGGTCAATTACGATCCCGTGCAGTTTGTCCGCCAGTTGTTTTGGCTGGGCCTAGAACCTCCTCCTCCCGAGTACGGCCTATCGTGGCCGCCGCTGAACCAAGGTGGTTGGTTTCTCATTTGCGGCATTTTCTTAAGTGCTTCGGTATTGCTGTGGTGGGCTCGGATGTACCGCCGAGCCACACAACTGGGCTTGGGCACGCATGTCGCTTGGGCTTTTGCTGCGGCTTTATGGCTGATGTTTGTCTTGGGCTTCTTTCGTCCCATCCTGATGGGTTCTTGGGGTGAGGCTGTGCCTTATGGCATCTTCCCCCACCTTGACTGGACAGCTGCTTTATCGATTCGCTATGGCAATCTTTTCTACAACCCCTTCCATGCCTTGAGTATTGTGTTTTTGTATGGCTCGGTGCTGCTGTTTGCGATGCACGGTGCCACCATCTTGGCGGTGACCCGTTTTGGTGGTGAGCGCGAGATCGAGCAAATTGTCGACCGCGGTACCGCGTCTGAGCGTGCTGCCTTGTTCTGGCGCTGGACCATGGGCTTTAACGCCACCATGGAGTCCATCCATCGCTGGGCTTGGTGGTTTGCGGTTTTGTGTCCCATCACTGGCGGTATTGGTATTTTGCTGACAGGCACCGTGGTGGACAACTGGTATTTGTGGGCCATCAAACACGGTGTGGCACCACCCTATCCCAATGTTTTCCCACCGGTCATTGATCCGGCCCTGAGTTTGGGAGTCAAACCATGAAGTCCATGTCTTTATTACGACGCTTGGCGACCTACGCCGCTGGCCTGTCTGCGATTTTGTTGCTCACCGCTTGTGAACGACCTTTTCAAGACAGTGTTCAACACGGCTACCGAGGAACCGGCATGGTGCAGGTTTACAACCCACGCTTGTTGGAAGTGAAAACCGAAGCCAACCAAGCACCGGTGGCTTTGCCCGCAGCCTCAGGCGAAGGCCCCAAAGCGGGTCAAGCTTATAAAAATGTCAAGGTCTTGGGCGACTTGAGCGTGGCGCAATTCAACCGCCTCATGGTCTCCATGACGGCATGGGTGTCGCCTAACGATGGTGGCTGTGTCTACTGTCACAACCCTGCCAACTTTGCTGACGACGAGAAGTACACCAAGGTGGTGGCGCGTCGCATGTTGCAGATGACCCAGTACATCAACAGCGAATGGAAACCCCACGTTGCAGAAACAGGCGTGACTTGCTACACCTGCCACCGAGGAAAACCTGTGCCCAGCGAAATTTGGTTCACGGCCAATCACCAGCCTTATGGGTCCAACTTCATGGGTGACAAAGCCGGACAAAACGAGCCAGCCAGGGTGGTGAATTTGTCTTCTTTGCCTAACGACCCTTTCACACCGTTTTTGCTTGGTGATCTCAATATTCGCGTGAATGGCCCAACGGCATTGCCCACAGGCAACCGCCAGTCCACCAAGCAAACCGAGTGGACGTATGGACTGATGTCGCATATGTCTGAAGGTCTGGGCGTCAATTGCACCTATTGCCACAATTCACGTTCCTTCCAGAGCTGGGAAAACAGTCCGCCACAACGGGCCACAGCGTGGCACGGCATCCGCATGGCGCGGGACCTGAACAAGGGCTATATGGAGCCACTCACCGACACCTTCCCCGAGCACCGTAAAGGCGAGTTAGGCGACGTGGCCAAGGTGAACTGTGCAACTTGCCACCAAGGTGCGTACAAGCCACTTAACGGTGCAAAGATGCTCAAAGACTTCCCCGAGCTGTCAGCGCCCTCTGGCAAAGCCGCCCAAGTGGCTGGCAATTAGCACCGCGCCGCAGCAGTCAACCCCAGCGGCATGAGACACCCATGGTCAACCAAGATCCCGTGTCTCTTGCTGTCTCGGGGGTGGTTGTGGTTATCTTGGTGGATTACCTAAGAGCCCACCAAGGCTGGGGTTGGTTGCGCTTGGTACAGGGCGCATCTGCGTTCAAAGAGACGCCTGGATTGCTTTTCACCAAAGTCATGGGCAGTGGTCACCAAGGTGGTTTCAGCTTGCGCCCCAGCGCCTCGCACCAAGGCTTGATCTGTGTCTTTGATCACGCGGATAACGCAGACACATTTTTAAACGGTCCTTGGCTTGCTGCTTACCAAGAACGTGCCAGGCAATGCCAAGCCAGCTTGTTGGCCATCACTTCTTGCAAAGGCGCTTGGGACGGTCGTACTTTTGAAGTCACGTCAGACGATAAGCTGGGTCACTACGCTTTTGAGCCACGCAACCCTGCGATGGCCGCCATCACCCGAGCCAGCATTCGACCTGCCAAAGCGGTGGCGTTTTGGCGCTATGCACCCGCGGCTCAAGCGGATTTGAGTCATGCGCCAGGCTGCTCTGTGGCCATGGGTTTGGGTGAAGCGCCGCTGGTGCGTCAATGCACCTTCAGCGTGTGGCGTGACACCCAAGCCATGCTCGACTACGCCCATACTGGTGCCCACCAACAAGCCATTGCCGCGGCCTACAAAAACGACTTTTTCTCCGAATCCATGTTCGTGCGAATGCGACTGCTGCGCACCGTCGGCGAGTGGCTCATGCCGCAAGAGGTGGTGGCCCATGGCTGAACACAAAGTGGTCGTGGTTGGTGCTGGCATGGCAGGCTTGGTCAGCGCATTGCAACTGGCCCAGCAAGGTTTGTCGGTGACTGTCGTTGACAAGGCCGATCAGGTTGGCGGAAAAATGCGACAACTCATGCCCAACGGAGTTGCTGTGGACAGTGGCCCGACGGTCTTCACCATGCGTTGGGTGTTTGACCAGATCATGGCCTCGGTAGGCACACGTTTAGAAAGTCAATTGACTGTCCAGCGTTTGGACGTGTTGGCTCGTCACTTTTGGGAGGACGGCTCGCAACTTGATTTGTATGCTGATCCTCAAAAATCGGTGGATGCAGTGGCGCGTTTTGCGGGTCCTGAGCAAGCCAAACGTTTCGTGGAATTTTGCAAAACCACCCGTGCGGTCTATGACGCCCTTGAAGGGCCTTTCATCCGTTCACCGTCTCCCACCATGGCGCAGATGATGGCGGGACTGGGGCCGCGTGGTTTGGCTACCCTTGCATCTGTCGGGCCTATGCGCAGCTTATGGGAGAGTTTGGGCAAGCATTTCACCGATCCCCGTATGCGTCAACTGTTTGCCCGCTATGCCACTTATTGCGGTTCTTCGCCTTGGCAGGCACCTGCCACCTTGATGTTGATTGCCCAAGTAGAGATGGACGGCGTGTGGGCGGTGCAAGGGGGGATGCATGCTCTGGCGCAATG
>JBILIR010000200.1:0-3943 GCA_044368955.1 Limnohabitans sp. | reverse complement strand
CTTCTAAAAACAAATAGCGGTCGTCTTCACGTCGGGCACGGTCACCCGCACGACCTAGGCTTGGGTGGCTCATCAAATCAAAGTCGCGTGGTGCGGGCGAGCGGGGGTAGGCGCCATCGTTCATGCCCAAGAGGCACACCACTTTGAAGGGAATGGTTCGCATGGGCATGAGGGTGGCGAATTGCACCCCGCCGCCCATGAAGCGGCGTTGCAAACCACCCGCGTCCATCTGTGCCAGCCAGTGGCTGCGCACCACTGCCAAGGCCACGGGGCTGTCGAACTGCGCCAACTGGCAGTCGTTCAACCATTGCTCTAAGGGCGTCAAAATTCGGTCGAGCAAGCGTTGGTCAGCGTCGCCACCCACTTTGAAAAACCGCGCCACCAAGGCCTGCAGCAGCTGTACCCATTGGATGGGGGTGTGGTCTTGTGAAAGTTGTTGCAGGCTGAGTTGTACGTCTTGCAAACTGCGCAATAAAGCCGAGACCACAGGTGCGTCTAGGCCGTCCACGCCGGTTTGTGAAAACGTGTCTTGCCAAGTGGCATGTGCGTTGTCAGTGACGCCCAAGGCATAGCCCAAGAGCAAACGTTGCAGGCCAAACACCCAGGTGTTGTGAGCGTTGTGGGGGATGTTGGCTTGCACCCCCCAGTGCTGACGGTGTTGACCGTCTAGGCCCCAGCGAACGCCGGCATCCGAGAGCAATTGGTGCAGGTCTTGCACATCTTGCGCTTGTAAGTCGTAGCGGTTTCGCACCATCTCCACTTGGAACAAGCCCAGCCATTCGCCAAAACTCCAGCGTAGCTGAGGCAATTGCAGCAAGGTTTGCAGGGCTTGCACAGTGGGTTCTTGGTGCGCTGTGGTGTCTGCCACGGCATAGGGCAGGTGGCGTGAACCCGTGGTGTGGGCTTGCTGCTGGAAACGGCTAAATACCGCATGGATATGCGGTGCAAATGCGGCCATGTCGGGCACCATTACCATGATGTCCGAGGGTTGCAAGTGGGGGTCTGCGTCCAGCCACGCCAAGATGCGGTCGTGCAGCACCTCGACTTCACGTTGGGCCGAATGGGTTTGCACGAATTGCAGGCTGTGGTCGGGTTGGCCGAGCAGGGCGGGGGCTGTAGGCGGCGTGTCTAAGTGCTGGATGGCAGATTGCAAGGCTTGCAATACCGAGGCTTGCTGTCCTGCATCCCGTGCTTCGTTCAGGGGGTCGATGAACAGGTTGACCCGCTCAAAAGGCGCGGCGTTGGGATCTGCCGCCTCAAAGTTATCGATGGCATGGAGGTAGTCGCGGCCATGCTTGCCCCAGGCAGCCAGCAAGGGGTGGCCCTCAGGAATCAGGCTTTCTGTGAGGTGCCCCCAGTGTTCCCGGCTGGGGTTGTGGACAAACATCAGCACGGGGATGAAGCGCCCCAAGGCGACCAAAGCCTCTAGGGTTTGCATCGGCAGCGCGGTGATGCCAAACACCAGTAAACGTGGCGGCAAAACGTCCTGCAGTTGCTGCGGCGACAAGACTTTCAAGGCTTGCATGAACGCTTTGTGAACATCCGAGCGGGCTTGAAAACCAGTTTGTGCTTGCGGCAGGTCTGATTGCACATCGCCCAGCAGGTCGCGCCACATGGCGGCTTGCCAAGCTTGCGCTGGCGGCATGGCTTGGCCTCGGTCCAGCACATCCCGCCCCGCAGCCCAGTGCTCCAGCCAATCGGCGCGGTAGTTTTGGTAGCCATCCAGCACGTCGGCCAGTTGCTGCGCCAAGCCAAAGGCGCGGCTGCCTTGGGTGTCGTCGCCAAGGTAATGGGCCAAGGGTGAAAAACAGGGGTCTTTCAGCCACTCGGGCAGGCGGCGCAAGATACGCCAGACCATAGGCGCTTTGTCCAAGGCCATCTGGGCCGGCAGTTTATCGGCACCCAACACGCTTCTGTAAATTTGCCATAGCTGGCTGGAGGGAAGTTCCAGCCGTGTGGCGGCGCAAATACCCAATGCTGATGTGTTTGCCAAGGACAGCGTCAGCCAGTGCTTCATGCCATTGCTTTGCACCAGCAGGGTTTCACTTTGCAAAGGCAACAGTGGGCGCTCTTTGACATAGCTCAACAGAAGTTCGCGCAGACCTTCCATGCGGTTGCTGTGAAAAACCATGAAACCAGAGGGTGAGGGCGAAGTCATGTGCGGCTAAGGGTGGGCTGGGCTGTGAGCTTAAGTCAGGATAAGGCTCAGGGCGTGAGCTTTTTCAAAAGTGCTTGGTAAACCGCGTTGTTTTCTCGTTTGCTAATTGTCAATACCAATACGATCAGCACCTCGTCTTCAACGGTGTAAATCAAGCGGTAGCCCTGCTGACGCAGCTTGATTTTGTAGCATCCGATCAAGGGGCCTTTCAAAGCGCTGCTCGGCAAATGGGGTTGCAGCAGCCGTTTCTTGAGAAGCTTGCGAAAATTTTCTTTGATCGAACCGTCCAAAGCCTTCCATTCAGCCAATGCGGCTGCTGTGAATTTCAGGCGGTAGGCTGGCATCATTTAGACCGTATCGATATCGACTTCTAACGCATCGTCTTGTTCGGCCAAGCGGGACAAGACCAAGGCCTCCAAGTCACGGTCTGCCATTTCTTCTAATAAGGCTTCAAACAAAGCCGGTTGCACCATGTAAAAAGCGGGCTTGTTATGGTTAAGCACGGCCACGGGTCGGTTGTTGGCCGACTTGAGAACTGCTGCAGGGTTGCGCTTGAATTCGGACATGCTGACGGTTTGGTTGGTCATCAAAATTTCCATAAAGAACCTAAAAAGAGCTATTTAGAGAGCTTTATTTTAGGCTAATAGATACATAAGCCAAGCGATTTCAAGGCGTTACGGCAATGGGCTTTTGCTTTAAGGGCTGGTTTTGCACCGTCAAACCTTGCGCTGACAGCTTTTGCGCGGTGACACCCCCCATGCCCGAGACACGGCGCATCAGGTCGGGCCAGTCGGTAAAGGGGCGAATGTCGCGCTCGCTGAGGATGCGCCGGGTGAAAGCAGGACCCAAACCACGCAAACCGTCTAGCTCTGCCTCGGTGGCGTGGTTGATCTCTAGCGCCCATGCGGGAGCCAGCAGCCATGGCAGGAAAAGAAAAGCAATTTTGTGCATACGGTGTCTCGTGTGAAAGACACCCATTGAAGCAGCGTGAAACCTTGACGTGATGAAGTAAGGCTTAGCAAAAAACCAAGCAAGGCTTTACGCGTTGTGCGCTAAGCAGTGCATGTAGCGGCTCACACCGGTTTGCACATCGGCAAACACATGGTCGCAGCCGCTGGCGCGAAGTGCACTCAAGTCGGCTTGGGTGAAACACTGGTATTTGCCACGCAGTGCATCGGGGAAGTCGATGTAGCGAATACTTTCAACTTTGACCGCTTGCGCCAAGGGCAAGGGAGATTCTTGCTTATCGGCACGGGCGGCATTCACCACGGCCAGTGCCACGTCGTTGAAAGGCTGGGCACGGCCAGTCCCCAAATTGAACAAACCATTTTTCGTGGGATGGTCGAAGAACCACAGGTTCACTGCCACCACATCGTCGATGAACACAAAGTCGCGCTCTTGTTCGCCAGCGGCATAGCCACCGTAATCGGCAAAAAGCTTGACATGGCCTTGCTCGCGCAACTGGTGAAACTGGTGAAACGCCACGCTGGCCATGCGGCCTTTGTGTTGCTCGCGGGGGCCATACACATTGAAGTAGCGAAAACCCACCACCTGCGCAGTGTTCTTGGCAAAGTCGCTGCCCATTTCGCGGCGCATCCGTTGGTCAAACAGCAGCTTGGAGTAGCCGTAGACATTCAGCGGTTTCTCAAACTCGGGCGTTTCCACAAAGCTGCTCGACCCCCCGTAGGTAGCCGCCGAAGAGGCGTAGAGCAAACGCACACCCTGCGCCTGACAAGCGGTCCACAACTGGCAAGACACACCATAGTTGTTTTTCATCATGAATTG
>JBILIR010000199.1:0-3953 GCA_044368955.1 Limnohabitans sp. | reverse complement strand
AAGACATCCTCACCCAAGCTGGGGATCACCCCGACGAATACACCAAGAGCACCGACATTTTGGAAGTGTGGTTTGACTCCGGTTCCACCTTTGAGCATGTGCTGCGCGGCAGCCACAAAAACGCTTACAACCGTTCGCCGTTTCACGAGAGCGGACCCGAGGCGGACTTGTATTTGGAAGGCCATGACCAGCACCGCGGTTGGTTTCACAGCTCTTTGCTCTTGGGTTGCGCCCTGTACGGCCGCGCACCTTACCGAGGTTTGTTGACCCACGGTTTTGCCACCGATGGCCAAGGCCGCAAGATGAGCAAATCGCTTGGCAACACCGTGGTGCCACAAGAAGTCACCGACAAGCTGGGCGCGGAAATCGTGCGCCTGTGGGTGGCGTCCACCGATTACTCGGGTGACTTGAACATCGACGACAAAATTTTGGCGCGGGTGGTGGACGCTTACCGCCGCATCCGAAACACCTTGCGCTTTTTGCTGGCCAACGTGAGCGATTTTGATCCAGCCCAAGACAGCGTGCCTTTCAAGGACCTGCTGGACATCGACAAATACGCTTTGTCTCGCGCTGCGCAAGTGCAAGCCGAGATATTGGGTACACGCAACGCCCAAGGCGTGTTTGAAGGTGGCCACTTCAGCCAGTACGAATTTCACCCCGTGGTGTCCAAATTGCAGTTGTATTGCTCGGAAGACTTAGGGGCGTTTTATTTGGACGTACTCAAAGACCGCCTGTACACCACCGCACCCAAGTCTTTAGCGCGTCGCAGTGCGCAAACCGCGTTGCACCAAATCACCCACGCCATGCTGCGTTGGATGGCGCCCTTCCTCAGCTTCACGGCAGAAGAGGCGTGGGGCGTGTTTGGCGACTCTGAGTCCATCTTTTTGGAAACCTACACCCAGATGAACTCGGTGGATACCGCCTTGCTGGAGAAGTGGGCGCAGATTCAAACAGTACGTGAATTGGCGAACAAGGAAATTGAAACCAAACGCAGCGCGGGTGAGCTGGGCGCTTCACTGCAAGCCGAGTTGAGCATCCACTGTGACGGTGCGGTTTACGACACCTTGGCGTCCTTGGGTGACGACCTGAAATTCGTGTTCATCACTTCGCAAGTGGTTCTGACCAAAGGCCCCTTGAAAGTGGATGTAAAAGTCAGTGCAGCCACCAAGTGCGACCGGTGCTGGCATTACTGCGACGATGTGGACAAACACCCAGAACACCCCATGTTGTGCGGACGCTGCATCAGCAATTTGCATGGCGCGGGTGAAGTGCGGCATTTCGCCTGAGCCATGGCGAAAACACACCATCCTTCCATGCTGTTGTGGCTTGGCATTGCCTTTATGATCTTGCTTGCCGATCAGTTCACCAAGTTGCTGATCGTGGGCAGTTTTAGTTTGGGCGACAGCCAAACCGTCACCTCGTTTTTCAACTTGGTGCGGGTGCATAACAGTGGCGCGGCGTTTTCCTTGCTCTCCACCGCCTCGGGCTGGCAGCGCTGGTTTTTCACCGGCATTGGTGTCGTCGCGACGCTTTTTATTCTGTGGCTGCTACGCAGCCACCCCACGCAAAAACTGTTTTGCTTTGCACTGGCACTGGTCTTGGGCGGCGCGGTGGGCAATGTGATCGACCGCATCGCCTACGGCCATGTGGTTGATTTTTTGGACTTCCACTGGGACTGGTTGTCGCCCGTGTTTTACCATGGCCACTTTCCCGCCTTCAATGTGGCTGACAGCGCCATCAGCGTGGGCGCGGTTTGTTTGATCTTGGATGAGTTGCTAAGGGTGCGGCGCGGCCCATAACCACCACTGTTTTCAATTTAAGCGCTGATGGCCAAATGCGCTATGTAGCCTGAACGTGTTTGGCCAAAGGCCTTGGCCTTGGCATCTAAACGTGCCAAAACTCGTTTGGGTAAAGTGATATTGACTCGCTCTATGTCGTCGGACATGAGCGCAGGGTCTATGGCTGCTACCGCCCAAACCCAACCTTTAAATTCAGGTTTTTTTTGTAATACCGTGATGGAACTGGGCGCAGGAATGGTTTGACCTAAGTCCAAGGCAGTTTCAATCCATAGCTCAATCGCCTCTTGCGCATTCGTAATGGCTTCATCAATACCTGAATCTGCCGCAGAAAAACAGCCAGGCAAGTCGGGCACCACAACACCCCAAGCGGTGGTGGCGTTTCCGGGTTCAATGGCAATGGGGTACTTCATGGTTTCTCTTTCTTAAAGATCAGCTTGTTTGAGCAGCTTTTTTACCAAACCTACGCCTAGGTCTTTTTTGGGATGGGGCACGCTCAGATGCCCAGGTTTATGGGCGTGGACAAAAATGTGGTGGGAGCCTTTGGAGCCGCGCAAGACCCATCCAGCTTTCAGGAGTTGAGCGATGAGGTCTTTACTCGACATGGCTTAATTATACACACCATACACACAAAATGTATAGGTACAAAAAAGCTCTGCTCCTAGGAACAGGGCTTTGGGGACACCGTCCATTAACTAAATGACAAAAATTAAACCGTCAAAATCGTGCAACCCGTGGTTTTACGCGCTTCCAAATCGCGGTGGGCTTGGGCTGCGTCTGCCAAGGGGTAGCGTTGGTCGATGTGAATTTTCACCTTGCCACTGCCCACCACCTCAAACAAATCGTCGGCCATTTGCTGGTTCACTTCGCGGGTGGCGATATGGGTGAACAAGGTTTGACGGGTCACATAAATAGAACCCTTGCCACCCAAGATGCCGGGCGCAAAAGGCGCGACCGGTCCTGAGGCATTGCCAAAACTCGCCATCAAGCCAAACGGCGATAAGCAGTTGAGCGACTTCTCCCAGGTGTCTTTGCCCACCGAGTCGTAAACCACTTTCACGCCTTTGCCGCCGGTGATGTCCTTCACACGGGCTTCAAAATCTTCTTTGGCGTAGTTGATGACATGGGCGGCACCGTTGGCTTTGGCCAAAGCACATTTTTCATCGCTGCCAGCGGTACCAATGAGTTGGTAGCCCAAGGCCTTGGCCCATTGGCAAGCAATCAGGCCCACGCCGCCAGCAGCAGCATGGAACAAGATGGGGTCACCGGCTTGCAAACCAGCTTGGGGCATGGTGCGCTTGAGCAAATACTGCACCGTCAACCCTTTGAGCATCATGGCTGCACCCGTGTCGAAATCGATGTTGTCGGGCAGTTTGCAGACGTTTTTGGCGGGCATCACCCGCGCTTCGCAATAGCTTCCTGGCGGGCCGCTGGCGTAGGCGGCGCGGTCGCCAGCCTTCAGATGCGTCACACCTGCACCCACGGCTTCAACCACGCCCGAGGCTTCCATGCCCAAGCCATGGGGCATCTCAAGGGGATACAGGCCAGTGCGGTGGTAAACGTCGATGAAGTTCAAACCCACGGCTTTGTGGCGAATGCGGATTTCGCCGGGGCCGGGCTCGCCCACCGTCACATCGACGAGGTGCATTTCTTCAGGGCCACCGGGTTTATTGAAATGAATGGCTTTGCTCATGATGATCTCCTAGGGGCTGATGCGAAAAGAAAAACCCACATCCTGCCATGAAATCGACGGGCTGTGGGTTAGAGTGTCACCCGCATGTCTGACAACACCCCCGCTCCCACCCCCGCCGCTACCTCGCTTTTAACGCCTGCCACCATTGGTTTATTGGTATTGCCACCTTTGATGTGGGCGGGTAACTCGATTTTGGGCAGGGTGGTAGCTGATATGGTGCCGCCCATCACCTTGAACTTTTTCCGCTGGCTGCTGGCTTTTTTGCTGCTCTTGCCGTGGGGATGGCGTTTGCTTTTGCCCAGCAGCGCTTTGTGGCCACATTGGCGGCGCTATGCTGTGCTGAGTTTGCTGGGTGTAGGTTGCTACAACAGCTTTCAATATTTAGCGCTCCACACCTCCACCCCCATCAATGTCACCTTGGTGGCTTCCAGTGTGCCGGTGTTCATGCTTGCCATGGGTGCCTT
>JBILIR010000198.1:0-3976 GCA_044368955.1 Limnohabitans sp. | reverse complement strand
GGTGGAAACCTTGGAAGCCGGGCGGCCCGAAATGCGCCAAACCTTGGACCGAGCTGAAAAGTTTTTGCATTTGGTGGCGCTCTTGGCTGCTTTGCTCAGCGCAGTGGCTGTGGCTTTGGCGGCCAGAGGTTTTGCGGCAAGGCACTTGGACGACTGCGCGATGCTGCGGGTGTTGGGGCAAAGCCAGCGGGATATCTTGACGGTGTATGTCATCGAGTTCTTCACCGTGGGTTTATTCGCCAGCGTATTGGGTTTAGTGCTGGGCTATGGTTTGCACCAAGTATTCATTTCTTTACTGGCGGGTTTGGTCGAGACTGATTTACCAGCCCCTGGCATGGCGCCTTTTTGGCAAGGCTTGGGATCTGGCTTGACTTTGCTGGCGGCCTTTGGCTTGCCGCCCATTTTGCAACTGGCGCAAGTGCCTGCTTTGCGGGTGATACGGCGCGACCTTGGGCCTTTGCGGGCGACTTCTTTGGGTGTGATGGGCTTGGGGCTCTTGGGTTTTTCAGCACTTTTGCTGAGTGCCAGCCGCGACCTGTGGTTGGGCTTGATGGTGGTGGGCGGCTTTGCTGGCGCGGTTTTGGTCTTTGCTGGCATGGCGTGGCTGGGGGTGATGGGTTTGCGCCGCGCGATGCAGCTGAGCGGCCTGCCCATATGGCTGCGCATGGCCACGCGGCAGATCAGCGCCCGCCCTGGCTACACCGTGGTGCAGGTCAGTGCCTTGTCGGTGGGTTTGTTGGCCCTGATGCTGTTGGTTTTGTTGCGCACCGATTTGGTCGACAGCTGGCGCAACGCCACACCGGCGGATGCGCCCAACCGCTTTGTCATCAATATTCAGCCAACGCAGTCGCAAGATTTTTTACAAAACTTGAAAGACGCGGGAGTTGCCAAGCTGGACTGGTACCCCATGATGCGGGGGCGGCTGATTCAAATCAATGGTGAAAACATGCGAGCCGAGCGCTACACCGACGAGCGGGCACAACGCTTGATTGAGCGGGAGTTCAATATCTCCCACACGACCGAAGCACCGGCGCACAACCAGATTGTGCAAGGCACTTGGAAGCCAGAAGAAGCCAACGCCATCAGCATGGAAGAGGGCATTGCCAAAACCCTGCAGCTCAAATTGGGCGACCAACTGCGCTTTGACATGGCGGGCGTGATGATGGATGTGCGCGTGACCTCCATAAGGCGGGTGGATTGGACGTCGATGCGTGCCAATTTCTTTGCCATCTACCCTGTCTCTGCCATGCCAGACATACCCATGACCTATATCGCCGCCTACCGCGCACCCACGCAGTCGGGCTTTGACAATGCCTTGGTCAACAAGTTTCCCAATGTCACCAATGTGGACATGGGTGCCACCATCAACCAGATTCAAAAAGTACTGGGACAGGTGATTGGTGCGGTGGAGTTTTTGTTTGCCTTCACCTTGGCGGCGGGCTTGGTGGTGCTGTTTGCAGCAGTCACCGCCACCCGTGAAGAGCGTGCCCGTGAATACGCGGTGCTGCGGGCTTTGGGTGCGGGCAACCAGTTGCTGCGCCAAGTTCAAACTGCTGAACTTTTGGGTGTGGGTGCTTTGTCAGGTGCACTGGCCGCGCTGGTGGCGGTATTCATGGGCTGGGGCTTGGCGCGTTATGTGTTCGAGTTTGCTTGGACCGCCTCGCCATGGGTGCCCTTGTTTGGCGTCATCAGCGGCGCATTGCTGGCTTGGGGCGCGGGTTGGTGGGGCTTGCGCGAGGTGCTGCGTCGTCCTGTGGTGGATACTTTGCGACAAGCGGTTTGAGCAGATCGCTTCGCTTCGCTCGCGATGACAGCTTGCAGACAGATCGCTTCGCTTCGCTCGCGATGACGGGCCAATTAATCGGGGTCAGATCCCAATTATTAGATCCCAATTATTTCAGCAGCACCACCAAAGCGCCTGCCCCGCCCTCGGACCCTTTGGCTTGCACAAACGCCAGCACCTCGGTTTTTTGCACCAGCCAGCGTTGCACCTTGGCTTTGAGCACCGGCGTTTTGCCAGGCGACCCTAGCCCCTTGCCGTGCACTACGCGCACACAACGCCAACCACGTTTGGTGGCGTCGCGGATAAATTGACCCAAAGCCTCACGGGCCTCGTCACTTCGCAAACCATGCAAATCGATTTGCCCTTGCAAGCTCCAATGCCCTTTGCGCAGCTTTTGGGTGACATCGGTGCCTATGCCTTGGCTGCGGTAGCTGAGTTCGTCGTCGGTATCGAGCAGGGTTGACACATCGAAGTCGTCGCTCAGGCTTTCACGCAGCACATTGACGTCATCAAGGCGTTGTTGTTGGGCCAAAGGCTTGGCAGGTTGCGGTGACAAACTCACCCTGGGCGCATGGTCGAGTGTGGTCACCGCACCGACAGCACGAACAAACAAATTTTTCTCTGCATTGGCGCGACGCTGCGCTTCAAGCCTTGCGGCCTCTAGCGCTGCTGCCTTTTCAGCCTTGGCTTTGAGCTGGCCCTTGATGGCAGCCAAGTCTTGCAAACTGCGTGCTTTCACCATGCGCTGTGCTCCGCCATGGACCAGCAACGCCCAGGGCCGACGATGACATGGTCCAGCACCCGAATATCGACCAAAGCCAAAGCGGTTCGCAAGGCTTGGGTGAGTTTTTCGTCAGCCTGAGAAGGGCGCACCTCGCCGCTGGGGTGGTTGTGCGAAAAAATCACCGCACACGGACCGAGCGAGAGGGCCAGTTTGACGACCTCGCGCGGGTAGACCGAGGTTTGGTTCAAGGTGCCGCTGAACATTTCCTCAAAGCGAAGCAAGCGGTTTTGACCATCTAAAAACAAGACCCCAAACACCTCACGCGGTTGTTGGCTCAGTTGCAGTTGCAAAAACTGTTTGACGTGGTCGGGATCGGTCATGATGTCGCGGGCCCGCATTTTTTGCAGCAAGGCGCGGCGCGACAACTCGACCACCGCCAACAGCTGGGAACGTCTGGCCGAGCCGCCCAAGCCTTTGCTGCTGCGCAAATGCTCTGGGCTGGCATGTAACAAACCAGCCAAACCTTGGAAGCGGTCGAGCAAACTTTGGGCAAGCTGCAACACGCTTTGGCCCTTTAGACCGCTGCCCAACAACACCGACAGCAGTTCGACATCGGTCAGCGCTTGACTGCCAAGCGTGAGCAGTTTTTCGCGCGGACGCATGGCTTTGGGCAAATCTTGCAGCTGCATGGCAAAGGAGTAGGTCAAGAGCATGGTGGGTTAAACAAGAGACATCATCGCTGTGGGAATGGGCTGCGCCAAGTGCACCAAGCCCGCAGGCTAATGTGATCCATGGCCTTTCTACAATAGATTCAGTTTACAAAAGACACCTATGCAAGCAACTCCCACGATTGAAGCCGGCTCGTTTCTGACTTTGCACTACCGATTGAGTGGTCCGCAAGGTGATGTCATCAACACCTTTGGTGGCCCGCCCGCCACCTTGTCCTTGGGTAATGCCGAGTTGTCACCCGCTATTGAAGCACGACTGCTGGGGCTTGCCGAGGGCCAGCATGTGACATTGCAACTGGCCGCTGGCGAAGCCTTTGGCGAGCGCAACCCCGCTATGCTGCAATGGGTGCCCAAGCAGTTACTCGCCACCTTTGGCGACGCAGATGCGTCGTACTTGTTGGGTGAGGTGGTGGAGTTTCCCGCACCTGACAATGCAGGCAAGTATGCTGGCGCTGTGGCGCAGCTGGGCGATGATGCGATATTGTTTGATTTCAACCATCCGCTGGCCGGCAAAGCCGTCAGCATGGAAGTACATGTCATAGGGGTGCTGTGAATGCCTGATTTGCAAGAAATTGTGTTGGCCGAGCCGCGAGGCTTTTGTGCAGGTGTTGACCGCGCTATCGATATCGTCGAGCACGCTTTGACCAAATTTGGCTCGCCCATTTATGTGCGCCATGAGATTGTGCACAACACCCATGTGGTCGAAGACCTGCGTTCGCGGGGTGCCATCTTTATTGAAGA
>JBILIR010000197.1:0-3991 GCA_044368955.1 Limnohabitans sp. | reverse complement strand
GTCTTGGCATCCTTACACAGGAGGTCAAAAATAAATCGTTCAAAGTTACTTGCCTTAGAAATATCCATTGAAGGGCTTGATGTCTCGAATGTATTTTTGCCAGAACGCGCTTTGTAGGTGCCAGTTCGAAAAAACTCGTCGAGAACATTGTTTTCATTGGTGGCGACAATGAGGTTTTGAATTGGCAGTCCCATCATTCGTGCGACATGGCCAGCGCACACATTGCCAAAATTTCCACTGGGAACAGTGAAACTCACCTTTTGTTTTGAGTTTTGAGTCGCCTGAAAGTAACCTGAAAAATAATAAACAACTTGAGCCAATAACCTAGCCCAATTGATGGAATTCACAGTTCCAATTTTGTACTTGCGCTTGAAACTCAAGTCATTAGAGACGTGCTTGACCAAATCTTGACAGTCATCGAACACCCCTTGAATTGCAATATTGTGAATATTGGGTTCAGTCAAAGAAAACATTTGGGCTTGTTGAAACTTGCTCATGCGCCCATGCGGGCTGGTCATGAATACTTGAATTCCTTTTTTACCCTTCATGGCATATTCAGCAGCACTTCCCGTGTCCCCAGAGGTTGCTCCCAAAATATTCAATGTTTGCTGGCGTCTTTCAAGTTCATATTCAAATAAATTGCCAAGCAACTGCATTGCCATATCTTTGAAAGCCAAGGTTGGCCCATTGGATAAAGCAAGCACAAAAACATTGTCAGGGTAGGCTCTCAATGGCGTTATCAGCGAACTGCCAAACACTTCTTTTGTATATGTCTTCAAACACAGTCTTCGTAAATCATCCGCAGGAATGTCATCAATGTATAAAGACAAAATTTCAAATGCCAGTGAGGCATAACCTTTACTGCGGAAAATGTGTCGCCAATGCTCGAGTTTGTCTTCATTGACTGAAGGGTAAGACTCTGGAAGGTACAAGCCACCATCAGGGGCTAGACCTTCGAGCAAAATATCGCAAAACCGCTGTCGCTCAGCATAGCCTCGCGTAGAAACATAAAACATCAGATCAACTCTTCTTTTCGAATTCGAATAATGGGTTCAATCACAGTCGCTAAAGATTGAATTTTTACCAACGCACCATTCATTTGGGATTCAGGGCATTGATGCGTCAAGATGATCAGTTCAGTACTCTCCTCTCTGTTGTGAGAAGGTTGTTGAAGCATGGCATCAATGCTGATATTGAACTCTGCGAGGATTCCTGTCACGCTTGCCAGTACGCCAGCTTGGTCAGCCACACCTAAGCGCAAATAATAAGCAGTCAACACCTTATCGATCGATAAGATAGGTATTTCTCGCATTTCTTGAGGCTGAAAAGCCAAATGTGGAACCCTGTTCAAAGGGTCTGCGGTATGCAATCGCGTGATGTCTACCAAGTCTGCGATCACAGCACTGGCAGTAGGCTCACTGCCCGCCCCTTTGCCATAGTAGAGCGTGGTTCCGACGGCATCGGCTTGAACCATCACCGCATTCATGGCCCCTTCCACATTTGCAATGATCGATTTTGCAGGTACCAAGCAGGGATGAATTCTCAGCTCTATGCCATCCGGGGTTTGTTTGGCGATGCCAAGAAGTTTTATGCGGTACCCGAGTTGCTCAGCGAAACGAATATCTTGTGATTGAAGCTGAGTGATACCTTCAATGTAGGCATTTTTGAATGGCATCCGAATGCCAAATGCGATAGCTGCCATGATGGAGGCCTTGTGCGCCGCATCTATGCCTTGGATATCAAAAGTCGGGTCAGCCTCCGCGTAACCAAGGCTTTGCGCCATCTCCAGTGCTTGCTGGAAAGACCAACTTTTCTCTCTCATCTGTGAAAGGATGAAATTGGTGGTCCCGTTGATGATGCCTGCAATCCACTCAATTCGGTTGGCAGTTAAACCCTCTCGCAAAGCTTTGATGATGGGAATGCCACCAGCCACAGACGCTTCAAAAGCAACCATGACGCCTTTACGGTGCGCAGCCTCAAAAATTTCAGTCCCATGAACAGCCAATAAAGCTTTGTTTGCAGTGACCACGTGCTTTCCCGACTCAATCGCAGCCATCACCAATTCGTAAGCGATGCCATAGCCACCAATGAGCTCAACCACAATATCAATTTCAGGATTGGCAATGATTTGTCGACCATCACTCACGACAACGCAGTCAGGGCCAACAAGAGACCGCGCCCTTTCGAGATCGATATCTGCAACCATTGAAATACGAATGTTGCGTCCGGCTCTTCGCTGAATTTCCTCTTGATTCCGATTCAAAACTCGGTAGGTTCCAAGCCCAACAGTACCTATTCCCAGAAGGCCAATATTCATGGGCTTCATGCTGTTGGGTGCTTTCTGTATTGGTCAAGGAATTTAGCGATACGTGCTATTGCAATACGCAGATCGTCTTCATGGGGCAAAAAAACAATTCGGAAATGATCTGTGCTTGGCCAGTTGAATCCTGTACCTTGCACCAACAAGACTTTTGTCTCCTGCAATAGCTCATTGATGAATTGCTGATCATCCTTAATGGGGTACATCTTGGGATCTAGCTTTGGAAACATATAAAGCGCAGCTTGGGGCTTAACGCATGTGACACCTGGGATGGCGGTAATGAGCTCATAGGCCAAGTCTCTTTGCCGACGCAACCTACCACCTGGCTTGATTAAGTCGTTAATCGTTTGATAACCACCTAAGGCAGTTTGAATGGCGTTTTGACCGGGCACGTTGGAACATAAGCGCATTGAAGACAACATATTGAGACCTTCAATATAGTCTTTAGCGGGTTTTTTTTCACCTGAAACCATCAACCAACCGGCTCTGTAACCACAAGAGCGGTAACTTTTCGACAAGGAGTTGAAGGTAAGGGTCAAAACATCTTTAGAGAGGCTGCCAATAGCTGTGTGCTTGACGTCATCGTATAGGACCTTGTCGTAGACCTCATCCGCAAAAAGGACCAAGCCAAATTCGCGAGCAACTTGCACAATTTCTTTAAGCAACTCATCGGAATACAAGGCACCAGTGGGATTGTTGGGATTGATCACCACAATCCCTTTGGTGTTGGGCGTGATTTTTGATCGAATATCGGCAATATCAGGCATCCAACCATTGGACTCATCGCACATGTAGTGAACAGGTGTTCCGCCTGAAAGCATTTCGTCACCATCGTTAAGCAATGCATTGGTCGCCATGACGATCAATTCGCTGGCACCATTGCCTAGGTAAATATCATCTAACGTAACCCCGTCCACACCCTGCTCTTGGCTGTATTGCATGACAGCTTTTCTGGCTGCAAAAATACCCTTGCTGTCCGAATAAGCCGCCGCACTGGGCAAATTACGGATCATGTCCTGCTGGATTTCCTCGGGCGCATCAAACCCAAATACCGCTAAATTTCCAATGTTTAGCTTGATGATCTTGTGCCCTTCTTCTTCCATTTGACGGGCTTTATCTAAAACAGGCCCACGAATGTCGTAGCAGACATTGGCAAGCTTGGCAGATTTATGGATGGTTTTCATAGACTCTCCCTATGCGTGTGCAGGGCTAAAACCTATAATTTGACCATACTTCAAGGGCTATCCGCCTTTCTATTCCCCTTAAACACAATGAAATTACAACCTGACCGCATCCTTGGGCAAACCGTTACTGGACACGGGAGTGGCTGGTTAGCCATAGACGGTGAAAGGTTCCACCAAAGTTTGCTCATAGCCTGGTCTGGACTCCGATTACCTTGTCAAGACAGTTTTGAGGATTTACTTGTCTCAGCCGAATTAACTTCATTGATTGACTTGAAACCTGAGATTTTGTTGTTAGGGGGTGGAACACAAAAGATCAATATTGCACCTGCAAAATTAGCCAGATTGTCTGCTCTGAACATTGGCGTAGAGTCTATGGACACCGCTGCTGCTTGCAGAACTTACAACATACTAGCCTCAGAAAACAGAAAAGTGGCGGCAATTCTTTTGCTCTATCCGACTATTGAGGAAAAGACTTAGGCATTTTCAG
>JBILIR010000196.1:0-4010 GCA_044368955.1 Limnohabitans sp. | reverse complement strand
CACCATCTGCCAACCTTTGTCATTGAGTTTGGCCTCATAGGCAGACAGGCCATGGGCGTTCTGCGATTTTTTAACCTTTTCTGCAGTCCAAGGCAATAAGCCATCTGAGTGCAATAAACCGTCATCGGTGTATTCATGGTTGGTCATGATGACCCCGTGGGTCGAACTGCCATTCAAAGGGAAAAACACCAAACCATCATGATGCATACCCATTTGGGCGGCTTGTTCTTCAGCGGTGTTGGAAGCATCTGCGCGGTAGAGCGGCATATTGCCCGGGATACCCACGGGCTCCCCCCAAGCAGCCAACACATTGAAGTGATAACCGGGCGGCACTTTCACCAAGTCTTCCATGCTGGGCGGTAGTGCTTGAAAATTCATGCGGGTGCTTGAAGTCGATTTGCCGCTTTGCGCATTGGCCCAACCCGTTGGCGCCAACAATGACAAACCCGCTAGCCATTGCAAACTGATGCGCTTGGTCGGATCTGATACCTGATGAATATTGGCATTGGCCGAACGGTTGCTGTCTTCCATGGTGTCGAAATCTTTGGCCATGCAGTGTTTGCTCCCCGAGAACTGTCTTGTCAAATAAATCTTGCGCCTGTCACATCATTATGAAGATCGGTGATGTGCAGTATCCAATTATGGCCAAAGACTATGACAGTTCTTGTAGGAGCGGTCAACTTGGGTCTGGGTGTGCTGATTGTGGCGCTAGTCACTTTGTTGGGCTGAGTAAAAGGGGTAGGGTGGTAGTTTTCCACATAAGCGAATGATTCAAAGCTTTTTGCAAATATTAAGATGCATTCGACACCCCGGCCTTTGAAGCAAACGGCTTGTTCCTCAGCGTACCAACAGCACTGGTACTTTGCAGTGCGCCAGTACTTGGGTGGCAACCGAGCCCATGATCAGATTAGCCCATAGGCCATGACCGTGCGAGCCCATCACCACCAAGTCAAATTTGCCGCTGTCGGCGGTATTGGAAATCGTCTCACCTGCATGGCCAACTTTTGCCAATGTTTTCGCGTCGATACCGTGGCGCATCAAAAACTTTGTCACCGGACTGAGCACTTTTTTCGTTACTTCACGATGGTAAGTCTCGACCATGTCTCTGCCTGCGGCTGCACGTGCACGGGAGGGCAGTTGAGGGCTCACCGTCAGCAAGGTGTAGCTGTTGAGGGTGCTGAAAAGTTCGTCGTGCGTAGCCAAGTAGGCTAGCATTTTTTTAGTGTATTTACTGCCATCAACAGCCAATAAGATTTTCATGAGGGTATCCTTTTGAGGATCAAACATATCTTGAATCTATGCCGAGTAGGGCAATGAGTTATTGATCTATGTCATGAAATCATTGTTCTGCGTGCGCCATCACGCTGATTTTGCGTGGACTCAAGTGCTCCTTATCTGCAGCTTACATTGAAGAAATTGTCCTCGAAGGTGGCTATATGGCACGATAAGTCAATTGATATCTGAGTGAGTCCATGTTGGAAAAACGAAGGGTATTTTTAGCGTAAGTTATTTCTCGATTGTCATTGTTAATTAATTCACCGACTGACTGAAAGCGAATGCCGGCGGCGTTCGCTTCATCGGTATCGATGTGCATTTCCGTGACGTAACCTTCCTTAGCTTGAATCAAGGTGTTTTTAAATGTCAGACTTCTTCTCTCATCGCCCAGTTGCACATCCACATAATCCCCATCACGAAGTCGCATGGCTTTCGCATCCGCCGGACTCATGTGTATGTGGCGTGCGGCAATAATGATGCCATCGGTTTTTGCTTCTCCATCCGGGCCTCTGACGGTAACGGTTGGGGTGCCATCTAGTTTGCCTGAATCACGTATGGGTGCGTCTAGGCCTAGGGTGTAGGTGTCGGTAGTTGACACTTCAATTTGAGTACGTGCACGTGTTGGTCCGAGTATGAGCACTTTTTTGAACGAACCAGAAGGTCCGATGAGCTCAACGGTTTCATTGGCAGCCCAGCCTTGCGGCTGATTTAGGTTTCGGGCTTTGGTGAGTTGATATCCCTTACCAAACAGTTGTTCGACCAAGGATTGGCTTGGGTGGATGTGCCGCGCAGAAACTGCAATTGGAATGCGCTGCTGCTTTGGCCTTGAGTCGGCTGGGGCAAGTATTTCATGTAGTCCCGGTTTATCGCTCATCGATTCTTTTTGCAAATTCGCTTTGACTTCCTGAGAGATCATCCACTGCTCACAGGTCTGTGTCACTAAAATTTGCACCCGAGAGTCATTCATCTGAATCTGCGGGGCTTCAAATCCCATCAGTTTGAGGGCGTGATTTCTATCTATATCCAGCGCCATGCCGAGGTATTCAAATTGAGTGCAAATGCGGTGGCGCATGGCTGCTGAATTCTCACCAACGCCGCCAGTAAAGACAAGTACATCAACGCCACCCATTGCCGCGGCATACGCACCAATGTACTTGCGCACTCTGTATGCATACACATTGAGCGCCAATTGGGCCGAAGAATCCCCTTCGCTAGAGAGGCGCTCTACATCGCGCAAATCAGCACTTCCCGTTAAGCCTTTTAGTCCGCTATCAGCATACAGTTGACGCTCTATCTCAATAGCGTCTAAGCCCAGTTCACGGGCTAAAAAAGCAAACATACCAGGATCGACATCGCCAGAGCGAGTGCCCATCACCAAACCCTCTAGGGGCGTCATCCCCATCGATGTATCGATTGAGCGACCGCAGTCAATCGCACAAATGCTTGCGCCGCTGCCCAAGTGGCAGCTAATGATCCTGAGTTGGTTTAATGGCTGATCTAGTTCTTGCGCAGTTCGCAACGCAATGTACTGATGGGAACTGCCATGAAAGCCATAGCGGCGCAGTCCTAATTCGCGCCAAGCAAAGGGGATTGCATAGGTATAAGCGTAATCTGGAATTGTGTGATGAAAGGCGGTATCAAACACGGCGATTTGCGTCAAATTGGGCCATAGTTCTTGGCTTAATTCGATGGCTTCCAGAATAATGGGGTTGTGCAGTGGTGCCAATGGCGTGGCTTTTTTGATGTAATTCAAAAGATCATCGTCAATGACGGCGGCATGATGACAGTTTGGACCGCCATGCGCCAATCTATGCCCAATGGCTTCAAATGTGCCATAGCCAAATTCACTCAAAATACGGGGAATGGATTGAATGGCGAGTGCAATTGAATCAATTTTCTCTGGCCTGCTTTTCGACGCACCTTGCTCTCCGCCGCAACGGTAGTGCAGGGTGCATTGGCCTTTTTCAAAGCGACTCAATTCACCTTTGAATATGCGGCTGTCCCGGCTGTTGGTATCAAACACCCCAAATTTAAGACTGGAACTACCTGCGTTGAATACCAAGATGTGCATGAAAAGCCTCCTGCTGTGCAAAATCAAATTGCCGCAAATTAAAACTCAGGTAGCAAGGTTCCATTCATTTGCTAGCAATAGACGTATAAAAACCGTAATACCTTCGGCGCCACGCCTTTTCAAGTTCGACCACAACCCACACCACAGATGCCGCGGCAAGGCACAGGGTAAGTTCGGCAAAGCTCAGCGGCTCGGTCTTGAAAATGGGATTGAGAAACGGAATGTAAATAGTGGCCATTTGCAGGGCAAAGGTCAGCAGCACGGCACCCAACAGTGGCTTGTTGGTGCCCAGCCCAAGCCGCCAAAGCGGCTCGGTCTCCGAGCGAATCGCCATCACGTGGGCCATTTGACCAAGCGTCAGTACTGTAAAAACCATGGTTTGCCAATGGGCGTGACCGGTGGAAATGGCCCAGGCTTGAATGCCAAGGCACAAGCCGCTTAGCAGCAGTCCCACACCCAGCATGTGTTGCCAAATGCCTTGTGCAAAGATGCTCTCGGTGGGTGGTCTGGGTGCGCGTTGCATGATGCCGCGCTCAGCCGGTTCTGCAGCCAGTGCCAGGCCGGGCAGTCCATCGGTCACCAGATTGACCCACAGAATGTGGATGGGTAGCTAATATTGCTTGGCTGTGCATTGACTTCATTTAGACGTTAATGTTTAATTGAA
>JBILIR010000195.1:0-4015 GCA_044368955.1 Limnohabitans sp. | reverse complement strand
TTTGGACAAGGTATGGGGCGATCATGTCTTTATTGAGGAACGTACAGTTGATGTTCACGTCAAAAGATTAAGGGAAGCGCTGGGCGTGGCTGGCGTGATGGTTGAAACTGTTCGTGGAACTGGGTATAGATTGACAGCTCAGGTTCATTTGGAAGCGATAAACCAAGCTAGATAGTGGCCTCATTGGTCCTGCCCCGTATGAAGTGGGCAGTGCTAGCATCAACGCTTATGTTTTTGCGCTTATTTTATTTTTTACTGTTAAACCTGCTGGGTTTTCTTTTGGGGTTTTTAATTCCACATGGCTTAGGCGCTTGGCAGGGTGCTTGTGTTGGTATTCTTGTCGTATCGTTGTCCCTCTTTCTTTTGGATTCATGGCGATCAATTTTCTTTCTTAATTGGGTAAGGTCTAGCAATATTCTTCATGCACCAGACCAATCAGGTGTGTGGGGTGAGTCGGCAGACCGCGTACGACGCTTGTTTCGGCAAAAGAGCATAGAGCTAAGTGCAAGCAAAGAAAGCTTGCAGCAGTTTTTATCCGCTATTCAAGCCTCTCCCAATGGCGTTGTATTGCTAGATACTGAATGGCAAATTGTTTGGTCGAATCAAACTGCCTCTCACCATTTGGGTATAGACCCTGAAAAGGATGTGCAGCAATTGATCGGTTATTTGCTGCGAGACCCAGTTTTCAGTGCGTATATACGCTCTGGTCTTTTCGAAAAAG
This sequence comes from Limnohabitans sp., assembly GCA_044368955.1. GTDB lineage: Bacteria > Pseudomonadota > Gammaproteobacteria > Burkholderiales > Burkholderiaceae_C > Limnohabitans. The sequence goes on along the minus strand of JBILIR010000195.1, from coordinate 3,294 downwards.
AAATTGTCATTGAAGGACGTGAAAACAGGGCAGAGCATCCACAAAAAATCGCAGTTCAAGTGTTTCCTTATGGTGATGGTCGAAAATTGCTCTTATCGAGAGATGTCACCGCGCTTGAGCAAGCCGAGGTGATGCGGCGAGATTTTGTAGCAAATGTTTCACATGAAATCCGAACACCATTGACCGTGTTGGTAGGTTTTGTTGAAACCATGCAAAACTTGAACCTCAGTAAATCTGAGACCCAAGACTTTTTAAAGCTGATGTCGCAGCAAGCGCAGCGAATGCAGACCTTGGTCCAAGATCTATTGACTTTGTCTCAACTCGACGGAAGCCCCTTGCCAAGTGAGTCCGAGTGGTTTGACTTCGATACGCTTTGGAAGAACTGTCATGACGAGGCAATTGGTTTGATGCATGTCATCAATCAAAAGGATGGTTCGACCCACCTGCTGAGATTTGATTTGCCCGAGGAATTGCTTGGGTATCAGATTTCAGGTTCCTTAGATGAAATCAAAAGTGCTTTTACAAATCTTGTCAGCAATGCGCTTCGCTACACCCCAAGCGCAGGAGAAGTGACTGTTTCTTGGATGCGTAGAAATGATCATTTTGAATTCACTGTCAAAGACACAGGTTATGGAATTGCACCAGAACACCTTCCAAGACTGACTGAACGTTTTTACCGAGTTGACCGAAGCAGATCGCGCGACACTGGCGGCACAGGTTTAGGCTTAGCCATTGTGAAGCATGTTATCCAGAGGCATGGCGGGCATTTGCGCATAGACAGTAAATTGAACCTTGGATCTAGCTTTACGTTGGAATTTCCACATTCAAGGTTAAGACGAAAATCCCTTGAGTTTCATTCTTAACAAGATCAACAAAGATAAGCTCACCAAGAACAATGCAGTGCTGCTGGACACCCAAAATGCTGAAGGTGATTGAAAATAAAGTAACTCATATTCGTAGGCCAGCATAAAACCACCCCCCAACCCTAAGCCCCACAGCAAACAGCTGTACAAAATAAAGGGGATAAATACAATCTTTAAGCTTCTCAGAACAAAGAAGCACATGGTTTGAATCGCATCAAAAAAATGGTAAACGGCCACAAGCCCAATCAGCTGGGCGGTCAGTTGGAGCACATGGGGATCACTGACATAAATGGCAGCAATTTGCTTTTGTCCAAACCCAACGATAGCCGCCAACACAAGTGAAATAAGGAGCACAAGTTCAAACCCCGAGCGCACACTTTTTTTCATCATGACAATGTTTTGAGCGCCTATCCAATAACTGGCTCTGGCACTGGTGGCTATCGAAAAGGACATGGGAACCATATATAAAAGCGCAGCTAAATTTGCAGCGACCTGATGGCTTGCGGAAGATGAAGTCCCCAATCTTGCAATGAACAATGCCATCATGGTGAACGATGTGACCTCTACAGTCACACTTAAGCCGTTAGGTATTCCCAAGCGTGTGATACGCCCAATATCCTTCATACATGGCGCATAAAACTTTTTCCAAATACCATAAGGTTCAAAGACCGGACTGCTTCTTAGCAACCAAAGACTGACAAACAACATGCTGACATTGACAATCACGGTCGCCAATGCACACCCTTGCAAACCCCTCGGTTCTAGGATGTCAAGTCCAAAAGCCAGAAGGACAGACAAAGGAATTTTGATTGCCAAAGCCGCTACTTGGATGATGGCAACCATCTTTGGTTTGCCCAGACTTTGACTCAAGGTGCTGAACATTCGAAAAAACAAGGCGGGTGGAAGTGCAACAGCCAAAAGAAACAGATAGTCAAAAATCATGGGGTGCAAGTTTTCGGGTACCTTTGTCCACTTCAAGATCAGTCCTGGGGACAAGAGCGTGGTTATTCCAATAAGACTTAGCAGGCCGAGTAAATACAAACCTTGATGAAATATTTCGCCTATTCTTTGGTGTGATTTTGCCCCATGCAGCTCTGCAAGAATGGGCAGCATGGCTTGCAATACGCCTAGCAGTGCGACATATACGGAGATATAAATAGCTGAACTGATGGACAGTGCTGCCAGTGCCTCAGGGTCGTATCTTCCTGCGACGATGGTGTCAGTAACGCCAAATGAAATGACTGCAAGTTGGCCAACCAATACCGTGAGAGCATGGTTAAGTACCAGTCGCTTTTCACTCATTATGGGTAGGTGCTATGCGTTGATAAATGACGATGTCTTCACGCTTGTCTGCGGGTCTTCGAATCACCCTGATCTTCATCCATGATGATTCATCTAAAACCTTTTTGTTCTGTTGAAGATTTGCTGGGTTTGCAATAAGCCACTCACATGATGCTGGGTCTTTGGTATGTTCAAAATTCATCATTTTGAAATTGCCATGAAACCCCAATCCTGCAATTTGTGAGCGGGTAAGGCTAAGCGCGAAAACACAGGAGGGTTCTTTTACCCAAGTTTTCACCTGCAAAGCCAAGGGTTTGTAGCTTCGTGCGTAATTGAGCAAAGGCATCCACAAGGTCATCAAAAGCACCCAGCACATCAGCGCTCCAGTTGCTGGAAGTATCAAACTTTTCCATACAAACCTTGGGTTTATGCCCATTCGCCAGATGATTAACTTGCACCAAATGCCCGTAATGAGCAACGCAATGACCGTATGAACCCATTCGAATTCAGAAACATAGCCTGGCGCTAATCTGCTGACATTGATGGCGGGTTGCGCTGGCCATCCTGTTTGCAGCGACAGCCAAACAACCCAAATAATCAATGCACCACCCGAGAAAAAAAGCAAGGTGAACCAATCAATCAATGCAGCCACGCTTCTCTTTAACGTAGGCAAAGCGAAGGCAGCCAAACATGCCAATGCGGGAAGTGAGAGAAGAAGTGTGCGTTCAGGGTTTTTGGATGTAACGCTGGCAATCAAGATGACAAGCCACATGAAAACAGGCAAAACTAAGTGCTGTTGCCAAATGTTTTCTCTCCAATGGTTTCTCCATGTCCAGAGTGTCCAAGCGGCCAGGGGCCAAGCAGGCCAAGTGAACCAAAGCAAAAGTCTCAGCAAGCCTTTCCACTGTGCACTTGCCTCATTCAGGGTGATCAGTTTCCACTGCCATAAATCGACCCAGGACGCGATGCCAATCACACTGAAGCAACCTAAAACCACAATTGCGATAAGTTCAAGCTGTACTTGTTTTTGCTGAACGATTAAAAAAATGATTCCAATGCCAAGCGTTAAAGCCAGAACGGGGGCTCCGCTTATAGCTAATAGGATCAATGAAACATCAAGCATCAAAACCGCATACAAAGGATGTGTCCT
>JBILIR010000194.1:0-4022 GCA_044368955.1 Limnohabitans sp. | reverse complement strand
AAAATCAATTTGCTTTGTTGAGACTCAAGACTGACCATTTGATCGCTTGGCATGGAACGCAAAATGTCCATCAGTTTGCGAGCACCCACCGTGGTGGTGAAGTTTGCACTGTCGCCACCCAGATCTACCTCGGTGCGGATTTGGATTTCCAAATCGCTGCTAGTGAGCTGAACCGATTGCGGCGTTTTTTGAATCATCACATTGGCCAAAATAGGCAAGGTGTGACGACGTTCAACAATACCCACCACCGATTGCAAAGCAGCAACAATGTTTTCTTGACTCGCTTTCAAAACAATCATGTCATCCTCTTCTTTAATTTCTTTATATTTCAATAGTGGTAGTAGATAAAGGCCATCAACTTCTGTGGAAAAGCGTATTTTCCACTTTTATTTCAAGGACTTGATGACCGTTTAACCATGTGTGAAACGGGTAACAAAGCTGCATCACCAAAAGGGATAACTTTTGGAAATCTCCATGTCCTGTGGATAACCCATGGCTTATGCCAAAACTGTGCACAGGGTTTGCAGAATAAGTCAATGGTTCTATCCTTTGAGTGTTTGTTCAAGCACATGCAGTTGCTGATTGAGATCGCTCAATGTTTGTCTTTCAGCTGAAATTTTTCGAACTGCGTGCAAAACAGTGGTGTGGTCTCGCCCGCCAAACAGCTCACCAATCTCTGGCAAGCTTTTTTGGGTCAATTCTTTGGCCAAATACATGGCAATTTGGCGCGGTCTTGCGATCGAGGCAGGACGCTTCTTGGAATACATGTCCGCGACTTTGATTTTGTAATAGTCTGCCACGGTTTTTTGAATGTTTTCAACAGAAATTTGTCGGTTTTGAATCGATAACAAGTCACGCAGTGCATCTCTGGCCAGTTGAATCGAGACATCTTTTTGGTTAAATCGAGAATAGGCCAAGATTTTACGCAAAGCACCTTCTAATTCGCGAACGTTGGAGCGCACATTTTTAGCCACAAAAAAAGCGACCTCTTCTGGCATGTCGGCGCCTTCGTTGCGTGCTTTGGCAATTAAAATGGCCACCCGCATCTCGAGTTCAGGTGGCTCAATCGCAACCGTTAACCCAGAGTCAAAGCGTGAAACCAAACGCTCGTGAATGTCCGTCAACCCTTTTGGGTAGGTATCGCTCGTCATCACAATATGCGATTTTTTGGTGAGCAAAGCCTCAAAAGCGTTGAAAAACTCCTCTTGCGTGCGGTCTTTATTGGCAAAAAACTGCACATCATCAATCAGCAGCAAGTCCAGCGAGTGGTAATACTGTTTGAACTCATCGAAGGTCTTGCGTTGGTAAGCCTTGACGACATCTGACACAAATTGCTCAGCGTGAATGTACAAAACCTTGGCGTCAGGTCGGTTGACCAGCAGTTGGTTGCCCACGGCGTGCATCAAATGAGTTTTACCTAAACCCACGCCGCCGTAAATAAATAAGGGGTTGTAAAGCTGGCCAGGCACGTTGGCCACATGCATGGCAGCTGCTCGGGCCATGCGGTTGGCGGTACCTTCGACCAAGTTATCAAAACACAAGCTGGTATTGATACGGTTTTTAAAGCCTTGCAAACCGGCATCTGTCGATGAAGCCATAGCAGGGGATAAATCTTCGGGCTCACTCAGTATGCGCGGTGGAACAGGCCGTGGAGGGGCTTCTTTGGGAGCTAACAAAAAATCAATTTGTATCGCCTGTCCATAGAGTTGCTGCAACAATGCCGCGAGACGGCCCGCGTATTGGGCTCGAATCCAGTCAAGCTTGAATCGGTTCGCGACCTCGATGTGAATTCGAGAAAAATCATCGGAAAGCGATGCTGTCAGTGGTTTTATCCAGGTATTGAACTGCTGTTCTGGCAACTCTTGTGCCAATTGGTCTACACAGGCTTGCCACAAAGCCTGACCTGCGTCAGGGCTTGGCGGTTTCGAACCATGGGTAGGAGGGAGATTATTCAAAACATGACCATTCTGTGGATAAGCTCTATTTTAGGGGTCACTGAGCCGGGTTTATCAAAAATTTATCCACAGAACCGAAAAAAACAGTTCATCAAATAACCCTCACTTCAAGCGTTGCTTGAAGAAAGCTTGGTGAGGACCTTTAATTGAGGGATAATCTCAGGTTTCCCCTATGCTTTTGGCTATATCAAATGAAACGTACCTACCAACCCTCTAAAACCCGACGCGCTCGCACCCATGGCTTTTTGGTGCGCATGAAAACTCGCGGAGGCCGCGCCGTTATCAATGCCCGCCGAGCCAAAGGCCGCAAACGCTTGGCTGTTTAAGCTGTTGCATTCGGGCTTGCGAGCCACTTGCCTTGCCACGTGGACAAACTGACACAGCGCGCAGACTTTGATGCGGTCATGGCCGCGGGCATAGTCGCGGTGACTTCACATTTCGCCTTGCACCAGCAAAACAAGGCAACGAGCAGCCGCATTGGCGCCGTCGTGCCTAAGCGTTGGGCGCGAAAAGCGGTGACGCGAAATTTGATCAAACGACAAATTTACGCGCTGGGCCGTGAACCCTGGACCGCCGACTTGCCTGATGCTGATCGCGTCATACGTTTGCGTAAAACTTTTGACGTCAAGCACTTCATCAGCGCAAGCTCGACCCACTTACGCCTTGCCGTGAGAGCCGAGCTTCACCAACTGATGCGACCAGGTGTCGTCGCATGATGCAAAAGCTGTTGACGCTCTTGGTCAAAGGCTATCGTTTATTGCTTAGTCCCTGGCTTGGCTCCTCGTGTCGGTTCACACCCACTTGCTCAGCCTATGCATTAGAGGCATTGGATATCCATGGCGCAGCAAAAGGAAGCTACCTTAGCTTGCGGCGCATAGGTCGCTGCCACCCATGGTGCCCGGGCGGACATGACCCCGTTCCTAAGCCGCAAAGTAACACAACCACTTTTTCATCCACATCGCCTTCGATTGCAGACACACCATGAACGATATTCGCCGCACCATACTTTGGGTTGTTTTTGGGTTCTCTTTGGTCATGTTGTGGGATCAATGGCAATTGCATAACGGCAATAAACCTACATTCTTCCCGCCTGCTACCCCGCCTGTTGTTGCCACTGACGCTTCAAAACCCAATGACGCACCAAGCCCTGTCGCTACACAAACAGTCGCCGCGTTGCCAACAGACAGTGCGCCAGACGCAAACCAAACCAAAACCGAAACCATCGAAGTTCAAACCGCTCTTTTGAAGATGCGATTTGATACACAAGGCGCAAGCTTGACCTATGTGGAATTGCTCAAACACAAAGACGTGAATCGCCCTGGCAGCAATGTCATCTTGATGGACAGCTCCAAAGAGCGTGTTTATTTGGCACAAACAGGTTTGGTGGGAGGGCCTGCTGGTGTGAGTTGGCCCACGCATAAAAGCCCCATGCGCCTGACCACCCCAAGCAGCTTCAAGGACGGCGAGGACAGCTTGGTCTTGCGATTCGAATCCGAGCCACTGGGCGGCATCAAACTTATCAAAACCTACACAGTGAACAAAAACAGCTATGTGCTTGCTGTTCAACATGAAATACAGAACCTGTCAGGCGAAACTGTTTCGCCCCAAATCTATGTGCAGTTGGTAAGAGACGGCAACAAACCAGAAGGCGAGTCGTCTTTTTACTTTACCTTTACTGGCCCGGCCGTCTTTACCAACAGTAAAAAATACCAAAAAATTGAGTTCTCTGACATTGAAAAGAACAAAGCTGATTTTGAAAAAAAATCAGACATGGGTTATGTGGCCATGGTTCAACATTATTTTGCGTCCGCGTGGCTGATGGACGATGCACAAACGCGTGATTTGTATGCACGAAAAATTGACACGAACCTGTACGCGGTGGGTATGGTGGCGCCTTTACCCGCCTTGGCGAATGAGAGCAAACAAATTCACCAAACACGTTTATTCGTCGGCCCCCAAGAAGAAAAGGTTTTGGAGGGCCTGTATGCAGGGTTGGAGTTGGTGAAAGACTACGGCTGGCTCACCATACTGGCCAAGCCCCTGTATTGGTTGCTCGACAAACTGCAT
>JBILIR010000193.1:0-4029 GCA_044368955.1 Limnohabitans sp. | reverse complement strand
TTGAAGTGATCGACAGCGGCAGCGGCATCCCCTTAGAGCTTCAAGAACACATCTTCAAACGCTTTGAACACGCCGACCAAGCCACATTGCGCCAATTTGGTGGCACCGGTTTGGGCTTGGCCATCTCTAAACAACTGGTGGCTTTGTTTGGCGGCTCCATGGGCTTGGAGAGTACGCCTGGTGTGGGCTCACGGTTTTGGTTTCGAATTCCTTTGGTGACATGCGAGGCGCCTATGCATTCAGCTTTCAGCGCAGATGCGCCTGACCTGAGCCAACAAGCCTTGCGAATGCTGTTGGTAGACGACAACCCCGTCAATTTGCAGGTGGCGCGTTATGTATGCCAAAGCATCTGGCCCAAGGCCCACATCTTCGAAGCCGCTAGCGGCGAGCGGTGCTTGGCCTTGCTGCAAAGCGATGCGTTTGATGTGGTTTTGATGGACATGTTCATGCCCGGCATGAGTGGGCCACAAACTTGTCACGCTATTCGACATGATTTACCTGAACCGCTGTGCGATGTGCCGGTCATTGGCTTGACCGCCAGCACCCATGCGCAAGACCGTCAACTGTGCTTAGACGCTGGCATGAACGAGGTCTTGTCCAAGCCCATGGACAAAGCCCGTTTGGCCGCTATCGTCAACAGCCAGCTACATGCAGCACAGACAGCACAAGGCAGCCATGTCGACTGAAATACCCGTTACCTTTGCCTCTGCTTGGTGGGAGTTGGTCCTGCCCAAATGGTTGCCCGAAAAATTTCGCACCACCCACTTGGGTCCGTTTTTGATTTTTGTATGGGTCATCTCCCTTGGCTTGTTGCTGCTGTCTTTTTTAAGCACCAACCAACCCTCTCAACTTAGCTTGGTGATCACGGCATGTGCTTTCTTGTTGTTAAGCGCAGGTGCGGTCTTAGGTCTGCCAGTGGCCGTAGCGGTACACCTTGGCCTGCTGGTCAGCAGCTTGCATTTGCTGCACGAGGCGTTCCACTCCGGCGGCGTGTTTTCGGTGGCCATGGCTTGGTTTGCGTTGCTGCCTTTGCTGCCTTTGTTTGCGATTGGTGTGATTCACGCCGCGGTCTGGTTTGTCTTGTCCTTGCTGGTCTATGTGGGTGTTTGGTGGGCCACCTACCAAGGCTGGTTTCCCCAGCACTTGGATACCGACGCGGCCATTCTTTGGTACAGCGGTTTGAGCTATGTAATGAATTGTTTGATCATGCTGAGTTTGCCCTTGTTATCCGAGCGTGTGTTTCAAAACAACCTTGCACGTACCCATGCACGGGAGCAAGAGTTGCTGAAACTGCGAGCAGATTTGTTGCGTTCGCAAAACTTTAAAAACTCGTTCATTTCCACTTTGAGCCATGAGTTACGTACGCCATTGAATGCGATTTTGGGTTTCAATGATTTGTTGGTGGGTTCGCTGCAAAATAATCCCCAAGCCCTGTCCTTGGTCAAGCTCTCGCACCAAGCGGGTGAGCATTTGCTCACCGTCATCAATGACGTGCTGGATTTTTCTCAAATGCAAATGGGGCACTTGAACATCAACCCCGAACCCTTCGAGTTACGCACCAGCGTCACCAGTGCGTTCAAATTGTTCGAGCAAAAAGTCGACAGCATGGACATCGACTACCTGCTTCATGTGGCTGACGATGTGCCCACCACCATCGTCACTGACCGCCATCGCCTAACCCAAATTTTGGTGAACTTGCTGGGCAACGCCATCAAATTCACCCACAAGGGCTCGGTCAGTTTGCGGGTCTCTCGTGTTGATGCTTCGCTGCTGTTTGAGGTGCAAGACACCGGCATCGGCGTGGCTGCGGACAGGCTTGCCAAAATTTTCGAGCGCTTTGAGCAAGCCGATGTGCAAACCGCCAGTTTGTATGGCGGCAATGGTTTGGGCTTGTCGATTTGCTACCAATTGGTCCATCGCTTGGGCGGCACCATTGGGGTTGACAGTCAACTGGGACAAGGATCACGGTTTTGGGTGCGCTTGCCTTTGCAAGAAGCCCCTGTGCAAACATCTTTGCCAGCGACGGCCGAGAGTCAAAGGCATTGGCAAGACATGCACTTGCGGTTTTTGATTGTGGACGACCATCCTGTGAACCGCTTGCTGGCCTGCAATATCGTCCAATCACAATGGCCCAAGGCCTATGTGTGCCAAGCCAGCCAAGGCCATGAAGCGCTGGCGTGTTTGCAGCGTGAAGATTTTGATTTGGTGCTGATGGACATGGTCATGCCCGAGATGGACGGCATCGAAGCGACCGCCCAAATCCGTCAACACATGCAGTCGCCCATGCAGCATGTGCCTGTGATTTTGCTGACCGCCAATGTCAACGCCCAAGACCATTTGCGCGGCCTTCGTGCGGGTATCAATGCCTTGATGGTCAAACCTTTTGACCGCTCCAAGCTTTGCGCTTTGATCGAAGAGCAACTCCTGACGTCAGCCACGTTTTTACAGCGCTTGGCCCAAGAGCGTTAAGCCGTCTTCAGAGCCCTATAAAACCGCATCCACCACTTCCACCCAATGCCGCACCGGCACCTGGGTGCCGCTTTGCAAATGGGTGATGCAGCCGATGTTGGCGCTCAAAATAGCGCTGGGTTGCATCTCGCTCAAGTTGCCGAGTTTTCGGTCGCGCAGTTGGGTGGCGATGGTGGGTTGCAACACGCTGTAGGTGCCGGCGGAGCCGCAGCACAAATGCGCCTCATTGCTGGCCACGCGCACCTGAAAGCCCAAGCTGCTCATGTGCGTTTCCAAGCCGCCTTTGAGTTGCTGGCCGTGCTGCAAGGTGCAAGGCGGGTGAAAGGCGAGCTGCCCTTGGGCTTGGGCTTGTTCAGGGCGAATGCGCTCTTGCAGCGTGGGCATCAAGTGGGGCAATAACTCGCTCAAGTCTTTGGTGAGTTCGCTGATGCGGGCGGCTTTGTCAGCATAGGCCGGGTCGTTGCGAAAAATGTGGCCATAGTCTTTGACCGTGACGCCGCAGCCCGAGGCGTTCATCACAATCGCTTCCACGCCTTGCGCCACATGCGGCCACCAGGCGTCGATGTTGTTCTTCATTTGGACATGGGCCGCGTCTTGGTCGTTCAAGTGGAATTTCACGCCGCCACAACAACCCGCCAGCGGTTCGACCACGGTTTGAATGCCACAAGCGTCCAGCACCCGCGCCGTGGCGGTGTTGATGTTGGGGCTCATGCTGGGTTGCACACAACCGGCGAGCATCAATACCTTGCGTGCATGTTGGCATGTGGGCCACGCACCGGCGCTTCGAGCCTCGGGCACCTTGGCTTTGAGGGCGCTTGGCAACAAAGCCCGCACGCTTTGCCCCAACTTCATGGCGGGGGCGAACAAGGGCGAAGACAGGCCTTCTTTCAAGGCCCAGCGCACACTTTGCTCAGTCGCGGGGCGGGGCACTTTCTCATCCACGATTTTGCGGCCAATGTCCACCAAATGCCCATACTGCACGCCGCTGGGGCAGGTGGTTTCGCAGTTGCGGCAGGTGAGGCACCGGTCCAAATGCAGCTGCGTGTCGCGCGTGGGTGTAACGCCTTCCAACACCTGTTTGATGAGGTAGATGCGCCCACGCGGCCCATCCAACTCGTCACCCAATAACTGGTAGGTGGGGCAGGTGGCGGTGCAAAAACCGCAGTGCACGCATTTGCGCAAAATCGCCTCGGCCTCTTGGCCGTCGGCGGTGTTTTGAAATTCGGGAGCGAGGTTGGTTTGCATGTGAAAACTTAAACAGGAATTTGCAGCCAAGACACCGCTGCGCGAGGGTTTGCGATCCAAATATTTTGAAAATGGGACAGAGTCAGCAAGTCTTCGTCGCCGGTGACGATCAAATCGGCTTTGGCCGCCACCGCACAGGCCAAAACCATGTTGTCTTGCGGGTCCCGAGAAACAGGCACAGGCAGTGGATGTGCCTCAACCATTTTCACCATCCCTTGGTAAAGCTGGCTCAATGCTTGGCTTGAGAGGCCGCTGTCGCGCAACTGATTTTGAAATTTGGCTCGACCCAAAACACCCTCTAATTCTTGGCACAAC
>JBILIR010000192.1:0-4031 GCA_044368955.1 Limnohabitans sp. | reverse complement strand
CGCCAAAGCATTCCAGCGCATGAGCGATGCGATTTTTTCTTCGATGGCCAAATCGCCAGGAAAGGGCGCTTGAACATCCACGGCAATGGTGTTGACATAGGGCGTGACCAACTCAGGCGACCAGTCCAATTGGTTTTGGTGTGCCAGCGCCACCAACTGGTCCAGCAAAAAACCTGCTCGCTCAGCGCCATGTTGCAGCACAACCGCATTGAAAGCCTCGCGCCACTCCGCAGTCTCTTGCGGATCGGCATCTGTGTTGTGAGGGGAGTAGGGCGGGTTGAAAAGGTGTTTATTCATAGCCTTCAATATAGCGAGAAGGCGGCCAAATAAAAATCTTATGTATTGTCAGTTATTCGTATTTTGAAGCATAAAATATATGAAAATAAAGTTTAGGTGATATTTTATGTCTTTAGATTCCACAGATTACAAAATATTAGATCAGCTGCAGCAAGACAGCGCCATCACCAATGTCGAGTTGGCCAAGCGGGTGCATTTGTCACCCTCGCCTTGTCTGAACCGGGTCAAGGCGCTTGAAGCGTCGGGCGTCATTCAAAAGTATGTCGCGTTGACCGAGCCCAAAGCTTTGGGACTGGGCTTGAATGTTTTTATCTCCATCAGCTTGAAGGAGCAGTCCAAGCAGACCTTGGCTGAATTTGAGAAGCGCATTGCTGACCATGACGAGGTGATGGAGTGCTACCTGATGACAGGCGACTCGGATTACCTGATCCGTGTGGCCATCGCCGATATGGCGACCTTGGAAAAATTTATCTTGGAGCAACTCTCACCCATTCCAGGTGTCGAAAAAATTCGAAGCAGCTTTGCACTCAAGCAAGTTCGCTATAAAACCGCCTTGCCCTTGAAGCCGCCAGCTTTTACCTCTTAAACTTATCGATAGACTTTTTCAAATCGATGTATTCCTCGCATTGCAAGCCGCATATTTTTTCCAGGGACGCGAGCAATTCTTTGGCTTTGTCTATTTGTTTGGTTTGCACATAGCTTTGGCCTAGGTACTCATGCGCCCCACGGTGGTTGGGGTCAATGCGCAAGGCTTCCTTGTAGTTGAAGATGGCCTCAGGGTAGCGTTTGCTGTTGCGCAGGCTGTAACCCAAGAGGTTAAAGCCATCAGCGTTGTTGGGATTGGCTTTGACAAACTTTTCAAGGCTGCTCACTGCTGCACTCCAGTCCTTTTTGGCGATCAAGGCTTTAGCTGACTCTAGGTCAGGCGGTGCGCTGGCGTCTGAAAGATCTGCGGCCCAAACCGTTGAGGCAGACAGCCACAGGCAGAAAAAAAGATAAAAAGCAGCTTTCATGGGTGGAGCTCCAGGCACTTAGGTGACAACAAACAGCACATTATGGCCAAGGTTGATATTCCTCAAAGGAAAAGGCGTTTGGAAATAGCGATAATCGCCCGAATTCTGAATTCAGGACTTGAGGAGCACCCCATGAAATTGACGCAAGCGCAGCACGAGCAATTTGACAAAGAAGGCTATTTGTTTTTTCCTGGTTTGTTCAACCCCGAAGAAACCCGTGTCATGGTGGAAGAAGTGCCTCGCCTCTACAGCCGTCGGGAAGCCTTCAATGTGCGCGAAAAAGGCAAGGATGCGGTTCGCACCAATTTTGCGGCGCATATGTACAGCGAGCCGTTTGCAAAATTAGCTCGACACCCCCGCATGATCGAGCCTGTTGAGGACTTGTTTGGCGAGAAGCTTTACATGCACCAATTCAAAATTAACGGCAAGATGGCTTTTGAAGGCGATGTGTGGCAATGGCACCAAGACTATGGCACTTGGCTCAATGACGACATGATGCCCACCGAGCGTGCCATGAACGTGGCCATTTTTTTGGACGATGTGAACGAATTCAATGGCCCCTTGATGTTCATTCCTGGCAGCCACAAAAAAGGCGTGATCGACGCCAAACACGACTTGACCACCACCAGCTATCCCTTATGGACCGTCGACAACGACCTTATCAGCCAGTTGGTCGATCGCGCTGGCGGCAAGCGTGGCGGCATCGTCAGCCCTACGGGTCCAGCGGGCTCCATGATTTTGTTTCACAGCTGCTTGGTTCATGCTTCTGCCAGCAACTTGTCGCCTTGGAACCGCGTCAGTGTCTACCTGAGCTTGTGCGCTGTCAGCAACCATATTCGTCGCCACAAGCGACCTGAATTCATCGCCCACCGCGACTTCGCGCCCATAGAGTGCTTGCCAGACGATTGCTTGTTGAAGTCTTACCCTGTTGATTTGCCTTGGGCCAATGGTTTGCCTGCCAGCGCTTTGGTCACCACAGATGTGCCTTTTGACCAGACCAAAGTAGCTGCATGAGTTTGCACCTTCAATTGCAGCAGCGTGAGCGAGACAACAATCCCATACGCGTTGCACTGATTGGTGCTGGCAAATTTGGCGCCATGTACTTGGCCCAAGTTCCCCGCACGCCTGGCGTTCACTTAGCAGGTATTGCGGATTTGTCCATTGCGAGCGCCAAAACCAATTTGGCCCGAGTGGGTTGGCCCGAGCATCAATCACAGGCCAAGTCTTTAGACGATGCATTCAAGCAGAGACAGACTTTTCTGACAGAAGATTGGCGCTCACTGGTGAGCGACCCGCGCATCGATGTGGTGGTCGAATGCACAGGCAACCCCATCGCGGCGGTCGAGCATTGCCTTGCTGCGTTCGATCATGGCAAGCATGTGGTCAATGTCACGGTGGAAGCCGATGCGTTTTGTGGTCCCTTGCTTGCGCGAAAAGCCGCGCTGGCGGGTGTGGTCTATTCCTTGGCGTTTGGCGATCAACCTGCGTTGATTTGTGATTTGGTGGATTGGGCCCGCACCTGTGGTTTTCCTGTGGTCGCGGCAGGTCGGGGCCACAAATGGTTGCCGCATTTTTGCGAATCCACACCTGACACGGTTTGGGGCAACTACGGACTCACCCCAGAGCAAGCCAGTCGTGGCGGCTTGAACCCCAAAATGTTCAACAGCTTTTTGGATGGCTCCAAGCCCTCCATCGAAAGTACAGCAGTCGCCAACGCCACCGGTTTGGATGTCCCTAGCAACGGTTTGCTGTACCCACCGGCCAGCGTGGAAGACATTCCATTTGTGACTCGTCCCATCAGCGAGGGTGGGGTGTTAGAGCGCAAAGGCATGGTGGAAGTGATTTCTTCATTAGAAGCCAATGGTCGCGTCATTCCTTATGACATTCGCATGGGTGTGTGGGTGACAGTGGAAGCCGAGACCGAGTACATCAAAAACTGTTTCGAAGAGTACAACGCGCACACCGACCCCACAGGACGCTATTTCACCTTGTATAAGCGCTGGCATTTGATTGGATTAGAGGTGGGAATGTCGGTCGCCAGTGTGGCGCTGCGAGGTGAGCCCACGGGCGTGGCGCAGAGTTGGAAGGCCGATGTGGTGGCCACTGCCAAGCGTGATTTAAAAGCAGGTGAAATGCTGGACGGCGAGGGCGGTTACACCGTGTGGGGCAAGTTATTGCCCGCCAGTACCTCGGCTCGCATGGGTGGACTTCCTTTGGGCTTGGCGCATCAGGTGAAGTTAATACGTGATGTGAAAAAGGGTCAATCCCTTTGCTGGGACGATGTGGCCATGGACACCAGCTTACCCGCTTACCGCATACGCCAAGAGATGCAAAAGATGTTCGCCTCCTAAGCAGAACTTAGGAAGAAGATTTTTTCTTCGTCTCAGAACGCAGCACCTTCATCAGCAGCATCCATTCGCCACCATTTTGAACCGTGAAGGTGAACTTTTCGTTCATGCCATTGTTCATTTGAATTTCATGCCAGTTGGCAAACAATGACAAGCCCTTGATGCGCTTGGCGGTCTCGGTGAAAGAAATCTCGATATGGATAAAAGAGATGTCTTCATTGCTGTCAAAAGAT
Source organism: Limnohabitans sp. (assembly GCA_044368955.1). Classification (GTDB taxonomy): domain Bacteria; phylum Pseudomonadota; class Gammaproteobacteria; order Burkholderiales; family Burkholderiaceae_C; genus Limnohabitans. Next base: position 140 of record JBILIR010000192.1, on the reverse strand, counting down.
TTGAAATACAAACCGTCTGACAGCAAATACAAAACGCCTGTGGGCAGTGTGAAGCGGTTGGAGGTGTTGGCGGGACCATAGGCGATGATGGTTTTATTGATGAGCTCAACCGGAATACTTTGCTGAATGATTTGCTGCGT
>JBILIR010000191.1:0-4082 GCA_044368955.1 Limnohabitans sp. | reverse complement strand
CCTCTTGAATAATCAATTGAGTGTTTCTGGCAATACGAGAAGAAAATTCGGTAGGCAAAGCAATCGCTTCATCAAAGCTATTGGTATGCAGACTTTGGGTACCGCCAAAAACTGCCGCCATGGCTTCAATGGTAGTGCGCACAATGTTGTTGTAGGGGTCTTGCTCAGTCAAACTCCAACCAGAGGTTTGACAGTGGGTTCGCAACATCATGCTCTTTGGATTTTTTGCGTCGAAATCTTTCATGATTCGAAACCATAAAAGCCTTGCTGCCCGCATTTTGGCAATCTCAAGGTAAAAATTCATGCCTATCGCCCAAAAAAACGATAAGCGAGGCGCAAATGAATCTACATCTAAGCCTTTGGCTAAAGCGGTTCGAACATATTCTTGCCCATCGGCCAAAGTCAGGGCGAGTTCTAAAGACTGGTTGGCTCCAGCCTCCTGCATGTGATAGCCGCTGATGCTGATGGAATTGAATTTCGGCATGTACTGGGCGGTGTAGGCGATGATGTCACCCACGATTCGCATACTGGGTTCAGGCGGGTAAATGTACGTATTTCGCACCATGAACTCTTTCAGAATATCGTTCTGAATTGTTCCACTCAGCAGTTCTTGACTGACGCCCTGCTCTTCAGCCGCAACAATATAGCCAGCAAGAACCGGCAATACTGCGCCATTCATGGTCATGGAAACAGAGACTTTGTCTAGTGGAATTTGATCAAACAAGATCTTCATATCCTCGACAGAGTCAATTGCCACACCCGCTTTACCTACATCACCCATGACCCTTGGATGATCTGAGTCATAGCCTCTATGGGTAGCCAAATCGAAAGCAACCGATACCCCTTGGCCACCGCTTGCCAATGCTTTTCTGTAAAAAGCATTGGATTCTTCAGCTGTTGAAAACCCAGCATACTGACGAATAGTCCAAGGACGCACGGCATACATGGTTGCTTGTGGGCCTCTTAGGTAAGGCGCAAAACCAGGCAAGGTGTCTGTATGCATAAGACCTTGCAAATCTTTGGCTGTATACAAGGGCTTGATAGAAATACCATCAGGCGTTTTCCAATTCAACCCCAAAAGATCTGAACCAGGGGAAGATTTTTGGGCCGCATCAGCCCACTGCTGTAAAGATGCTTGCGGGTACAAAGATTTTTCTTGGCTCATAATAAAAATCAATTCTTGACACAATCTGCAAAATAATGGGTCTTGCCCTGATCGTCTTTCACTTCAACCAGTCCATGGATATCTGTTTCAAAACCAGGGCATTGCAGGTTGAACTCACGTGCAAATTTTAAATAGTCGATGATTTTTTTATTGAATACTTCGCCAGGAATCAGCAGTGGAATGCCTGGAGGATAAGGCGTGACCAAGCTTGTTGTGATGCGGCCTTCTAACTCGTCGATGGGCACTCTCTCTGTGTTGCGATGGGCTATTTGAGAATAAGCATCACAGGGCTTCATCGCAGGTTTAAGGTCGCTCAAATACATTTCGGTGGTGAGTTTTGCTATGTCAAATTTTGAATACAAGGAGTGAATATGGTGGCATAAGTCACGCAGACCCATCCTTTCATAACGGGCATACTTTTGACAAAACTCTGGCAAGATGCGCCACATGGGCTGATTTCTGTCGTAATCGTCTTTGAACTGCTGCAAAGCTGTAAGCAAAGAATTCCAACGTCCCTTGGTAATGCCAATGGTGAACATGATGAAAAAACTGTAAAGGCCAGTTTTTTCAACAATCACGCCGTGTTCTGCTAAAAATTTTGTCACGATGCTTGCAGGAATCCCGGCCTTGTCAAACTTGCCATCCAAATTCAAGCCAGGCGTGACGATCGTTGCCTTGATGGGGTCGAGCATATTGAAACCATCGGCTAAATCACCAAATCCGTGCCAATTGGGGTCTTCATTTTTCTTTTTACGTCCCTTTTTCTCCGCTTTGATGATCCAGTTATCAGCGCGACCAATTCCATCTTCCACCAGGTTTTCTGGCCCCCACACCTTGAACCACCAGTCCTTGCCATATTCTGCGTCCACCTTGCGCATGGCGCGGCGAAAATCTAAAGCCTCCGCAATGCTTTCTTCCACCAAAGCGGTTCCGCCGGGCGGCTCCATCATCGCAGCAGCCACATCGCAACTGGCAATGATGCTGTATTGAGGACTTGTACTGGTGTGCATCAAATAGGCTTCATTGAACAAATGCCTGTCTAAGTGATGTGTTTGTGAGTCTTGCACCAACACATGGCTTGCTTGACTGATACCCGCAAGCAGCTTATGGACGGACTGTGTGGAATAAACCATCGCTTCTTTGGGTCTGATGCGCTTTTTACCCATGGCATGGTAAGTGCCGTAAAAAGGATGAAAAGCTGCATGGGGCAACCAAGCCTCATCAAAGTGCAAGTTGGGAATATAGCCATCCAACATGTTCTTGATGGTTTCTGTGTTGTACAAAACACCGTCATAAGTAGATTGGGTAAGGGTCAATACCTTGGGCTTGAGTGTGCTACTTGCTTTTCCTTTGAGCAAAGGATTGGCTTTGATTTTGGCTTCAATCGCATCAGGTTCAAACTCACTCTGAGGAATAGGACCAATGATGCCGAAATGGTTTCTAGTGGGCTTGAGGAAAACAGGAACAGCGCCGGTCATGATGATGGAATGCAAAACGGATTTGTGGCAGTTTCTGTCCACCACCACAACATCCCCTGGCGCTACCGTGTGATGCCAGACAATTTTGTTGGATGTGCTGGTGCCATTGGTGACGAAAAAACAATGGTCAGCATTGAAAATTCGCGCAGCATTTCGTTCACTTTCACCAATAGCACCGTCATGGTCAAGCAGTTGTCCTAATTCCTCAACCGCATTGCAAACGTCGGCTCTGAGCATGTTTTCGCCAAAAAACTGATGAAACATTTGACCCACAGGGCTCTTAAGAAAAGCAACACCACCCGAATGCCCAGGGCAATGCCATGAGTAGGAGCCGTCCTCTGCGTAATCCAGCAATGCTTTGAAAAAAGGTGGCTGAACCCCCTCTAAATAACATTTAGCCTCGCGAATAATATGTCGGGCAACAAACTCAGGCGTGTCTTCAAACATATGGATGAAGCCATGCAACTCGCGCAAAATATCATTGGGCAAATGACGTGACGTCTTTGTTTCACCGTAGACATAAATGGGGACATCCGTATTTTTACGCCGAACTTCGTCAATAAAACTTCGAAGGTTCACAACCGCAGGGTCTAAATCCGGACCAGGCGTGAATTCTTCATCGTCGATTGAAAGAATAAAAGCGCTTGCACGTGATTGCTGTTGTGCAAACTGACTCAAGTCGCCATAGCTGGTGACGCCCATGACTTCATAGCCTTCGCTTTCAAAAGCTTGGGCCAGCGCTCGAATACCAAGCCCCGAGGTATTTTCAGAACGAAAGTCTTCGTCAATGATGACGATGGGGAAACGAAATTTCATCAGCTACTCCGAGCGAGGTCAAACACAATAGAACAAAGTCTGAAGTTTACCTGTCGAGCGCACTGATACAATTAAAAGACTGGAGAGGTGGATGAGCGGTTTAAGTCGCACGCCTGGAAAGCGTGTGAGGGTTAATAGCCCTCCGCGGGTTCGAATCCCGCCCTCTCCGCCATTAAGCAGCCATCAAAAACACAAAACCAGCCCTTGGGCTGGTTTTTTTATTTTTTGGCGTCGTCAGATTTGAACCATCCACCGACAGTATCTGTAACCGAGTCATAGGCAGATGACATCGTAGAGCAAGCACTCAGGCAAAAGCTCATGCAAAAAACAATTGAAATAGATTTGAGTGTGCGATTCATGGTTTTCCTAAAAAGTTATAAAAGCCGGTGAGCGGATGATAGTGGACTTGAATAGGCCACGAAGACTGAAAGTTGGCGCTTTGGTATTAAAAAAACAAAAAAATTTCTTCGGATGCCTTGTCTATGCTCTAAAGCATGTCTGGCGACTGGACAGTGACCAATATGGATTGATCTCCCTCGTGCCGCAAGCGCGAACGCAACCACCAAACAGCGCCTTTTTTCACTGAGCACTCTGGCTTTTGAATTCCCAGCACCATGGCAACA
>JBILIR010000188.1:0-4112 GCA_044368955.1 Limnohabitans sp. | reverse complement strand
TGGCCTGCACCTGCGCGTCGATGTTGCGCTCACCGCGTAAGCGCAAAGGCGAGGCAATGTTGTCGTAGACCGTCATGGAGGGGTAATTGATGAACTGCTGGTAGACCATGGCGACATTGCGCTCTCGCACCGGCACACCGGTGACGTCTTGGCCATCGACCCATACACGCCCCGTGGTGGGCTGGTCCAAGCCAGCCATGAGACGCATCAAACTGGTCTTGCCCGCTTGGGTAGCGCCCAAGAGCACCGTGACTGCGTTGGGCACCAAGACCATGTCCAAGGCGTGCAAATGCATCTGCCCGCCGACAATCTGGCTGATCTGGTCTAGTTTCAAGGTCATGGGTTATTTTCTTTTCTTTTCGAATTTTTGTTCGTATTTGTTTTAATTGATTCGGTATTTTCCCTAAGTTGGTGCCCGCCAAACATGGTTTATGGTTGCTTAAAGTCCTATTTTGGTCATTCGCCATGAACCCCAACCCCCGTCAAACCCAGTTGCTCGAGCTGGTTCAAGCCCAAGGCTCGGCCTCGATTGAGTTTTTGGCCGAGACCTTCTCTGTCACCTTGCAAACTGTGCGCCGCGATGTGCAACGCCTGTCAGATGCAGGCTTGTTGTCGCGCTTTCATGGCGGGGTGCGTATGCCAGGTTCAACCACCGAAAACATCGCTTATCGGCAGCGCCAAGCCCTGTCTTTGGACGGCAAAACCCGCATTGCCAAAGCCATTGCCGCGGCGGTTCCCCATGGCTGCTCGCTGATCATGAACATTGGCACCACCATGGAAACAGTGGCGCGGGAGTTGCGCCAGCATCGGGGCTTGCGCGTCATCACCAACAACTTGAACGTGGCGCAAATCCTGAGCGACAACCCCGACTGCGAGGTCATCGTCACCGGCGGCGTGGTGCGTGGTGTGGACCGCGGCATTGTGGGCGAAGCCACGGTGGATTTCATTCGCCAGTTCAAGGTAGACATTGGCCTGATCGGCATCAGCGGCATCGAGGCTGACGGCACCATGCGCGACTTTGACTACCGCGAAGTGAAAGTAGCCAAAGCCATCATTGAGCACTCTCGCCAAGTGTGGCTGGCCGCAGACAGCACCAAATTCAACCGCCCTGCCATGGTGGAACTGGCGCATTTGTCGCACATTGACCGCTTATTCACCGATGCACCGCCACCCGACAGTTTTGCGCAGTTGCTTGAACACTCAGGCGTCGAGTGCAGCATTGCCCAAGACACCCCCGCTTTTGAAGCAACGCTCACTTTGGTGCGCTAAGCTTTTGATCGAACCACTGGCCCGACCATGACTTATATTCTTGCGCTTGACCAAGGCACCTCAAGTTCACGCAGCATCGTTTTCAAGGAAGACGGCAGCGTTTTGGCGTCAGTTCAACAAGAGTTTCGCCAAATCTACCCCCAGCCGGGTTGGGTGGAGCACGACCCAGAGGAAATTTGGTCCAGCCAACTTGCTACCGCCAGACAAGTCTTGCAGCAAGCAGGACTCAGTGCCGACCAAATCGCCTCCATGGGCATCACCAACCAACGCGAAACCACAGTGGTGTGGCGGCGTGACACCGGTCAAGCCATCTACAACGCCATCGTTTGGCAAGACCGCCGCGCCGAACCCGAGTGCCTGCGTTTGCGTGAGGCTGGGTTTGCGCCCATGGTTCAGCAAAAAACCGGTTTGCTGATCGACGCGTATTTTTCGGCCACCAAACTGCAATGGATCTTGGACAACGTCACAGGCGCTCGGGCTATGGCCGAAGCGGGTCTACTGGCGTTTGGCACGGTCGACAGTTGGTTGATGTGGCAACTGAGCGGCGGGCGTATTCACGCCACCGACGTCAGCAATGCGGCTCGCACCATGCTCTTGAATGTGCACACCAACCGCTGGGACGACAAGTTGCTGGCGCTGTTTCGCGTCCCCGCATCTGTGCTGCCCGAGGTTCACCCATCGGCCAGCGATTTTGGGTACACCCAAGCGCAGTGGCTAGGGACAGAAATGTCCATAGGCGGCGTTGCTGGCGACCAGCAAAGCGCTTTGTTTGGCCAAGCTTGCTTTAGCGCGGGTCAGGCCAAAAACACCTATGGCACCGGTTGCTTCATGCTGATGCACACCGGCCATGAATTTCAAACCAGCCACAACGGCTTGATCACCACCAGCGCAGCTCAGGCTGACGGCACACCCGCCTTTGCTTTGGAGGGCAGCGTGTTCATCGGTGGTGCGGTGGTGCAGTGGTTGCGTGACGGTTTGCGAGCCTTTGACAAAAGCGCCGATGTGCAAGCCTTGGCCGAGAGCGTGCCGGACTCGGGTGGCGTGGTGCTGGTGCCCGCCTTCACCGGCTTGGGTGCGCCTTATTGGCAAGCCGATGCACGGGGTGCAATGGTGGGTTTGTCGCGTGGCACCACCATGGCACACATCGCTCGAGCGGCACTGGAGAGCATTGCGTTTCAAAGCACCGCCTTGCTGCAAGCCATGAACCGCGATGCGACGCAAGCTGTGACCGAGTTGCGGGTGGATGGTGGCGCTTGCGTCAACGATTTGCTGATGCAGTTCCAAGCTGATTTGCTGGGCATTCCGGTGCTACGCCCAGCGGTGGTGGAAACCACGGCCTTGGGGGCGGCGTATTTGGCGGGACTGAGTTCGGGTATTTACCTGAGCACCGCTGAGTTGTCACGGCAGTGGCGGGTCGAGCGCTGTTTTGAGCCCAGCATGTCGCGTGACCAAGCGCAGACTTTGATGGCGCAATGGGAAAAAGCGGTCAGGCAAACAGTGGCAAACTGAGGTCTTTGTTTGATGGCAGGGACTGCATGACGCCGCTTTCTTCTCTTTTGCTGCCCATGGCCTTTATTGGCGGGGGCAATATGGCCAGCGCCTTGATTGGGGGCTTGGTCAAAAACGGCACAGCGCCCTCTGCCATTCATGTGGTGGAGCCGCTGGAGGCCACCCGCCAAGCTTTACAGGCGCAGCATGGTGTCCATGTGCTGCCCGCCGCCGATGCTTCTCTGAAAGACTGCGCCTTGGTGGTCTGGGCGGTCAAGCCGCAGGTATTCAAAGAAGCGGCTTTGCTCACCCAAGCGCATGTTGCCAAAGCCTTGCAACTGAGCGTGGCCGCTGGCATCAACAGCGACAGCATCGCAGCTTGGCTGCAGACCGAGCGGGTGGTTCGCGCCATGCCCAACACCCCCGCCTTGGTGGGCTTAGGACAAACCGGTTTGTTCGCCCGAAGTGCGGTCAATGATGCAGAAAAACAGGCCATCAGCGGCATGTTGGGTTTGGTGGGTGAATCGCTGTGGGTGGAAGAAGAAGCTTTGCTAGACGCCGTCACCGCTGTGTCGGGCTCCGGTCCCGCCTATGTGTTTTATGTTTTAGAGGCCATGGTGGACGCCGGTGTACAAATGGGCCTCACGCCTGAGCAAGCGCACCAACTGGCGGTGGGCACCTTGGTGGGGGCCTCCGAGTTGGCCCGCAGCAGCAGCGACACACCCGCAGTTCTGCGCGAAAAAGTTACTTCCAAAGGCGGTACCACCTACGCCGCGTTGACGGTGATGCAAAACAAAGGTATCCACGCCAGCTTGGTGGAAGCCATGCAAGCGGCGCGCAACAGGGCAAAAGTCTTAGGACAAGAGCTGGGCGCGTAGCTGCAAGCCCCCGACCACGCCAGCAAACACGGTGGCACCCAGCCAATGGTTCATGCGAAAGGCTTTGAAACAGCCCTCCCGCTCACGCTTGTAAATCAAGCCGAAATGCCACATGGCTTGAAAAGCGGCGATCTCCATGGCAAACCACAGCGGCCAACCCAAGCCAAAACTTTGCAGCAACACCAAACTGCCCAACAGGTACACCGCGTAAAACAGCAACACGGCCCACACATCAAAGCGGCCTAAGGTGATGGCCGAGGTTTTCATGCCAATGCGCAAATCGTCATCGCGGTCAACCATGGCGTATTCGGTGTCATAAGCCAAAACCCAAAACAAATTAATAGCTAACAAACCCCAGGCCACAGGAGGCACTGCTTGCCACACGCCTTGCAAAGTGAGGGGGCCGCCATTGACCGCGGCAAACGCCATGGGAATGCCAAAACTGAAGGCCACGCCCAAGACCGCTTGTGGCATGGC
>JBILIR010000187.1:0-4119 GCA_044368955.1 Limnohabitans sp. | reverse complement strand
GTGTGCTGTTGGCATAAAACAAATGCAAAGAAGCAAGACGCGTAGAAATTTATAAACCGCTGAAAGAGGATTTGAATTCATAAATGAAGAAAATTGTGAGAGGTAATTCATGGGCATCAAGTCAACCAGCGCAAAACATCGTTAAACAAAGCCGTGAACATCATGAGCGCCACCACGGAAAGACCCATGACTTGCAATCGCTCAAGCCACAATTGGGAGGGGGGACTTCCTGTAACAAACTCCCAAAGATAATACATCAGGTGCCCACCGTCCAACATAGGCACCGGGAGCAGGTTTAAAAGCCCAATACTCAGACTGATCAAGGCTAAAAATTGAATAAATGGCCGCCACCCTTGTTCCGCTGTTTTGCCTGCGAATTCAGCCATGGTAAGTGGCCCACTCACTTGCTGCCATCCATTGGAAGTGGTAACCAGTTTTCCAACAGCAACCAAGGTCATTTTCGATTGAGCCAGCAGCGTATCGAATGCCATGCCCAAACCTGATAGAGGTCCATGCTGAACCCATACCATCTCAGGCTCCCCACCGATCACAGCATCAATTTTTGCAATTTTTTTGCCTTCTATTTCCCTGAACTCTGGGCGAATGCTTAAAGATCGAACATTTCCATTGTTTGACTGAACTTCCCACAGTTGAGTGTCAGTGGAAGATCGAATAAGTTGAATCAAATGTTGCGCATCATTAACCACCATGCCATCTACCTTCAACACCAAGTCACCCGCAAGCAAACCTGCCTTAGCGGCAGGCCCGGTCTGCACAACTTTGACAATCTCAGGTTTGGAATAAGGACCTGCAATTCCCATCAATGACATTGCGGAACGCTTACCATCTGGGTCCCATCCCGAAAAAGAAATATCCACGATCCGATTGACCTGAGATCGCGATGACAGGACTTCCAACTGAAAATCCTGTTGATCATGGGAAGCTTCCGTGACCAGTCCTCTTAAGTGGTCCATGCTTTGCACAGTTTCCCATTCTTGGGAATTCACAGAGAACTTTTGCACCAAGTCCCCACTGCGAAGGCCAGCAGTCTCTGCGGCAGAAGCCTTCAGCGGTGTGCCAATGATGGCTGCAAGCTGCTGACTTCCCATCCAATGCACAAAAGCATATAAAAAAAGTGTAAGCACTAAATTAGCCAATGGCCCGGCTACCACTATGCAGGTTCTTGCAAACAAGGTCTGACGGTTAAAAGCCGATGGCGCTTCACCTAGCGTCACCGCTTGGTCACGCTCGTCAAGCATTTTGATGAAGCCGCCTAAGGGAATGGCGCAAATGGTGAACTCTGTGGGAAGCCCTACCCCAGGCTGGATACGCTGCCATCGCCAAATCGGTCTACCAAAACCGATGGAAAAACGTAAAATCCTTACCTTGAACCATAAAGCTGCGCGGTAATGCCCATATTCGTGGACAAAAATCACGGTTGTCAGTGCAACTAAAAAAGCCAGTAAGGTCATGCCCATGGGGAATCTTTATTTCAATTTCAGGGCAAATTGTTGTGCAACAGAACGGGTTCGCTGGTCCAACTCAAGTAAGTCCTCCAAATGCACAGGGGTTTGGGGAATGACTGATTCCATCGTGGCCACATTCAAATGATGGATTTGGTCGAAACGGATTCGTTTGCCCAAAAACGCAGCCACAGCCACTTCATTCGCAGCATTGAGCACTGTCGTACTTCCAGAAGTTGCATCCAAGGCCTGCCATGCCAGTTTCAAGCCCTGAAAACGCTCATGATGCCCATGGTCATCAAATGACTCAAAGGTCATGGCTGGAAGGTTTCGAAAATTCAAATTGTCGGCACCTGAAGCCATTCGCTGCGGCCAAGAAAGGCCATAGGCAATGGGTACACGCATATCGGGCGTACCCAGCTGCGCAACGACTGAGCCATCGACAAACTGCACCATGGAGTGAACAATGCTTTGGGGATGAATAACCACCTCTAAACGCTCAGGCGAAATGCCAAATAAGTATTTAGCCTCAATGACCTCCAAAGCCTTGTTCATCATGGTCGCTGAGTCGACAGAAATTTTTCTGCCCATCACCCAGTTGGGATGAGCACAAGCTTCTTCGGGGGTGACATCTTGCAACGTAAGCGGATCGCGCAGCCTGAATGGCCCACCCGACGCCGTCAGAATGATTTTGTCGACACTGCTCTCCCATGAAGCAGGATCATGAGGCAATGACTGGAAAACAGCAGAATGCTCGCTGTCAATAGGCAAGAGTTTTGCGCCGCCTGTTTTGACGGCATCTAAAAACAGCTGGCCGCCAACAACCAAGGCTTCTTTGTTGGCCAATAGCAATCTTTTTCCCGCTTTGGCAGCAGCAATGCATGAAGACAAACCAGCTGCACCCACAATGGCCGCCATGACGGTGGTGACGCGTTCATCAGAGGCTAATTGATCCAAGGCTTTAGCGCCGCTTAATACTGTGGTGGGTAAGTTTTCCGAGCGCAAACGATCACGCAAAACATGGGCAGCATCTTCATTCACCATCACGGCAAAAACGGGGCGAAATTGCGCACACTGAGAAAGCATTAAATCAACTTGCTTTGCACCTGTCAGAGCAAAAATCTGAAACTGCTCAGGATGACGCGCAACCACATCCAAGGTATTGACGCCAATGGAGCCTGTCGAGCCCAAAACAGTCAGTGTTTGTTTCAAAGCATTCATATCAAAGCCAACATCACCGCCAAAGGCAGCGTCGGTAAAAGTGCATCAATACGATCAAGTATGCCACCATGACCCGGTAAAAGTTGACTGCTGTCTTTGGCTCCCGCACTGCGCTTGACCAATGATTCAATCAAATCGCCGGCCACGCTCATCATGACCAAAAAAAGCAAGCCCGATACCAACACCACGGAACCATGCCCATAAAGTCTGTCAAAGATGCTGTTAGATTGCCAAGAAAAATAGTCTGCGGTAGTCAGCCAAGCAAATGAAAGCAAGAAAACTCCTGCCACAGCACCGGCGACACCTTCCCATGTTTTGCCTGGACTGATGTGAGGTGCTAGTTTATTTTTACCAAAAGCCTTGCCAGAAAAATAGGCTGCAATATCGGCCATCCAAACCACCAAAAGTACAGACATTAAAAATTCAATACTGAAAATTTTGGCGGCCATCAGTGCCAACCAAGTACAGCATAAAAGAAGAAGACCAACACCCCACTTTAAAACCAATGGAATTCGGGACCACCTCTGTACACCGCCTGCCAGTAAAAACCCAGCCATCAGGACCCAAAAGCCTCCCAGCAGCAGCCAAAAGCGACGGTCAAAGAAATGAATGAGGTTGAACTGCCAAACCAAAGAGCAAAAAATAATGCAAAGACCAGCCATCCACAAAGAGGGGGAAAATCCCAGCTGATTAAGTCGCCCCCATTCCCAAGCAGCAGCGCTTACCAACACCATGCCAGCCAAGGCGATCCAAAAAGGGTCTGGATGAAAAAGCGCTGGAATCAACATCCCCAACAAGACCAATGCGGTCAAGATTCGCTGCTTAAGCATGGCAAGACATGCGTTAAACCGCCATGATTTCTTGTTCCTTGGAAGCAATCAGTTTGTCTATGTCGACAATATGCTTATCGGTGACTTTTTGAATATCCGCCTCTGCTCGTTTTTGATCATCTTCAGAGGCAGATTTATCTTTCACCAGTTTTTTAACAGACTCATTGGCGTCACGGCGCAAATTTCTAACAGCCACCTTGGCGTTTTCACCTTCAGTACGGACCAACTTGGTCATTTCTTTGCGCCGCTCCTCTGACATGGGAGGCATAGGTACGCGAATCAAATCGCCCATGGATGCAGGGTTGAGGCCTAAATCGCTTTCGCGAATAGCTTTTTCAATTTTGGGGCCTAAGCCTTTTTCCCATGGTTGAACGCTGATCGTTCGTGAATCGAGCAAAGATATATTGGCCACCTGAGATAGGGGCGTTGGGTTTCCGTAGTACTCCACCATCACGTGATCAAGAATGCCAGGATTGGCACGGCCAGACCGAATTTTGGACAAGGTATTGCTAAAGGCAGCAATCGATTGGTCCATTTTGTTTTCTGTATTTTTTTTGATCTCTGCAATATCCATCTTTTCCTCTTTGAAATTGACAGACTTCAGG
>JBILIR010000186.1:0-4123 GCA_044368955.1 Limnohabitans sp. | reverse complement strand
CGCCCCGCCTATCAACCACACTACCTCATCCGCAGGAAACAAGGCCAGCGCTGCGTGTAAGGAGTCGACCACGGTTGCACCTGTGGCGATGTAGTCTGCTTGCCGAGAAACAACCACATTACGCCGCCCTGGCAGAGGTCGAAATTTCTCGGGGATGGACTCCCACGTCACCCGCCCCATCACCACCGCTTGGCCCAAGGTCGTGCGTTTGAAATGCGCCAAGTCTTCGGGCAAGTGCCATGGGAGGTCACCATTTTTTCCAATGACGTTGTTGCGTGAACGGGCGTAAATCAGGTGCAGGGGCATGGTGTGAATAGGGTGGTTCAGTCGTGACTGTAGCAATAGCCGTATCAAACGGTGTTAAGCGGCTGACTCTGCAGAGCTGCGTTGGGGCAAAAGCACAGCAGCAATCGCCAGCACCACGCAGACCATGGCAGCGTAGTCTTGCCAATGCGGTAATTCGCCAATCAGCAAGCTCGCGCTCAAGGTGCCCACCACGGGGACGGCCATGATGCTCATGGCGCTGGTAGCGGGGGGTAAATCTCGGGCCATGCCAAACCAAATGATTTGCGCAAAACCATAGTTGATCAACACCGCGTACGCCAAGCTGCCCCAAGCCAGCGGTGACAGCTCCCAGGTGGGCCATGTCTCGGTGCTTGCACCCACCAGCAAGATCATGGGACTGCTGATCAGCATCATCCAAACTGTCAAGCTTTGCACGGGCATGGTGAAGCTGATGCGACGCATCCACAAGGTGCCCACTGCCCAGCTGAGTGCGCCCAATTCCATCCACAAAATGCCCATGGGCTGGCCTTGCAAGGCGGTGAATTCATGCGAAATCAGCAAGCCAATGGCAGCCAAGGTAGCGACCACCGCCGCAATGATGCGCGGGGTGAACTGCGCACCCATGAACATCACGCCTATCACCACCGTCCACACCGGCATGGTGAAACCCAAGATAGAGGCGCGACCTGAGGGCAGGGACATCACGCCCATGATGGACAAGGCGTGCCATAAAAACATATTGGGGATGCCCAGCAACACAATGTCACGCCATTCACGCCGGTTGGCTGGCCACAGGCGCAAGCCTTGTAAGCGAAAGTAAAACAATAACCACACTGCGCCCAGCCCCATGGTGACGCCGCGAAAGTACATGGGCGAGACTTCGCGCAAAGCGATTTTCATCATCGGCCAATTGATACCCCACATCAGCGTGATGCCCACCAAACCGATGAGCTGCTGACGGCTGATGACGCTGGTGCCGCCCGTCACACGGCCACCGGCGCCTTGATGGCGGGGTGGCATTGGTAGTCACGCACCTCGAAGTCTTCAAACTGGTAGTCAAAGATCGAGTCAGGGCGGCGCTTGATGTGCAATGTGGGCGCGGGGAAGGGCGATCGCGTCAGTTGCAACTCGACTTGCTCGTGGTGGTTGCTGTAAATGTGGCAGTCGCCACCGGTCCAAATGAAGTCGCCCACCTCGAGGTCGCATTGCTGCGCCACCATGTGGGTGAGCAGCGCGTAGCTGGCGATGTTGAACGGCACACCCAAAAAAATGTCGGCGCTGCGTTGGTAGAGCTGGCAACTCAGTTGGCCTTTGCCGCCAGCGGTGGTGGGTGGTGCCACATAAAACTGAAAGAAAGCGTGGCAGGGCATGAGCGCCATCTTGGAAAGGTCGGCCACGTTCCAAGCGCTCACGATGATGCGGCGTGAATCGGGGTTGGTCTTCAAGGTCTTTATCACCTCGGTGATTTGGTCGATGTGGCCACCTTCTGGCGTGGGCCAACTGCGCCACTGCACGCCGTACACCGGACCCAAGTCGCCGTCTTCGCGTGCCCATTCGTCCCAAATGGTGCAGCCGCGCTCGGTCAACCAGTTGTTGTTGCTCGACCCAGTGAGGAACCACAGCAGCTCGACGATGATGGATTTCAGGTGCACTTTTTTCGTGGTGATCAGCGGGAAACCTTGGCGCAAATCGAAACGCATTTGATGGCCAAACACGCTGCGCGTACCGGTGCCGGTGCGGTCGGACTTCTCCACCCCATGCGTGTACACATGGCGCATGAAATCTTCGTAGGGCGTGGGGATGGGGTGGGGGGCGGGCAGGCTCATGGGGGAGAGTTTAAGGGGCTTGCTTCGCTTCGCTCGCAATGACTGTTTACTTCACTGCGAGGCCATCATCAACGTCACTGCGAGGCCCGCAGGGCCGTGGCAGTCTCAGCTTAGTCATTTAATGAGGAGTTAACCAACACCCTTCCCGGATTCATTACATTCTGCGGATCAATAGCCTGCTTGATGCTGCGCATCAGTTGCAAGGCCACAGGGTCTTTGTAAAGGTGCAGGGTGTCGGCTTTTAAGCTACCCACACCATGCTCGGCGCTGATAGAGCCAGCAAACTTCATCACCGCGTCGTACACCAGCGTGTTGATACGGTGCTCTTGCGTTGCTAAAAACGCTGCCGCGCTGCCACCAGCGGGGCATTGCACGTTGTAGTGCAAATTGCCGTCGCCCAAGTGGCCGAAATTCACCAAGCGAACACCTTCGATCTCCCGAGCCAACAGGGCGTCGGTGTGCGCCACAAAGTCGGGAATGGCAGACACGGGCAGGGAAATATCGTGCTTGATATTCAAACCCTCAGCCGCTTGGGCCGAGCTGATGCTTTCTCTCACCTGCCACAGCTGGCGACCCTGCGCCAAGTTGCTGGCCACCACCGCGTCAAGGGCACACCCGTCAGTCAACGCGGCTTCCAGCAAGCGTTCTAGCTGGGCATTGCCATGCGCCTCGCTTTCGGTGTCGCTGTGCGACAGCAACACGCAATAAGGCGCGGTTTGCCAAAGCGGCACATTGAGCGTGGGGAAATGGGTGTTAACCAATTGCAAAGCAAATTGCCCCATCACCTCAAAGCCTGTCAGACCCGCCCCTAAGTGCTGCTGCGCCAAGCCCAGCAACTGCACCGCAGCTTGCATAGAGGGCACGGCTGCCCAAGCGGTGAGCTCGGCGGCGGGTTGGGGGTAGAGCTTCAAAGTGGCGGCAGTGATGACGCCCAAGGTGCCCTCGCTGCCAATGAAGATGTCGCGCAAGTCATAGCCGGTGTTGTCTTTGCGCAGACCGCTCAAGCCATGCCAAACCTCGCCTTGCGCTGTCACCACTTCCAACCCCAAACACAGGTCACGGGCATTGCCATAGCGCAGCACTTGGGTGCCACCGGCATTGCTACCCAAATTGCCGCCAATGGTGCAACTGCCCTCGGACGCCAAGCTGAGGGGAAACAGCAGGCCCGCCTCGGTAGCGGCTTGTTGCACGTTGAACAAAATACAGCCTGCGTCAGCGGTGAGGGTGAGGTTGGCTTTGTCGACACCGCGTATGCGGTTCATGCGCTGCAAGCTAAGCACCACCTGAGTACCAGAGGTATCAGGCACCGCGCCCACCACCATGCTGGTGTTGCCGCCTTGCGGCACGATGGCCACGCTTGCGGCAGCACAGGCTTTCACCACTTGCGCAACTTGCGCGGTGTCAGCGGGCTTGACCACGCACAAAGCCTTGCCTTGCATACGGCCGCGCCAGTCACGTTCATAGGCAGACAAATCGCCTGTTGCCAGCACATGGTCGGTGCCGACGATGGTTTGCAACTGGGCAAGCAAAGCGCTGCTCATGACTTGGTCTCGGTGTCACCGTTTTCTTGGGCGGCAGCCAAGGCCGCGTCGCGCAGTCGCCAGCGCACATGCAGGGCGGTGGCTGTGAAGAGCATCAAACACAACACGATTTCCACAGCAGCACAGGCATTGCTGGGCCAGGAGTCGCCTTGCAAGCGGATCACGCCTTCGGCGAAATACAACCACACCACCAAGCTGACCCAGCGGTAGGTGTACATGCGGTTTTTCAGCAAACCCGCCAAGGGGATACACAAGGGCAAGGCCTTTAACACCAACCATGAACCGCCTGGGCGCAAGGGTGCCAGCCACAACTCCCACAACAGAGAAAGTATTATCAAGCCGATGAGGCTGCTCACGGCCAAGGCGCGGCTGAGGCGAACGTGCCAAAGGGCTTGGGAGGTAAGGGTAGGCATAGATGGCATGATAGAGACCATGATTGTCTCGCAACTACTTGTGCTCCCGCAAAAACTC
>JBILIR010000184.1:0-4124 GCA_044368955.1 Limnohabitans sp. | reverse complement strand
CGCAAACGGCGTGATATAATTCACAAGGACTCAGGGCTGTCGCCCCCATATCACCTTTCATGCCCTCTTCCTTGAACCGCCTCTCCCACTTTCCTCTTTACTTATGAAGCGCGGTTTTTACACCATCATGGCGGCGCAGTTTTTCAGCTCGCTGGCCGACAACGCTTTGTTTGTGGCCGCAGTCGAGTTGATCAAAGCCAGTGGGGGTGCCGAGTGGCAACGCGCCGCTTTGGTGCCCATGTTTGCTTTGTTTTATGTGGTGCTCGCACCTTTTGTGGGTGCTTTTGCAGATTCGCGCCCCAAGGGGCAAGTCATGTTCATGAGCAATGGCATCAAGGTGCTGGGTTGTTCGATGATGCTGTTTGGCTCGCACCCGCTGCTGTCTTTCGCCATCGTCGGTTTGGGTGCGGCGGCGTATTCCCCCGCCAAGTACGGCATCCTCACTGAGTTGCTGCCCTCCTCCATGCTGGTCAAAGCCAATGGCTGGATCGAAGGTTTGACAATTGCCTCCATCATCTTGGGCGTATTGCTCGGTGGGCAGTTGGTAGGCCCGCATATTTCCAGCTTGTTACTCTCGATTGATGTGCCCCTGTTAGACACCCCCATAGACACACCACCTGAAGCAGCGATTTGTGTCTTGGTGTTTTTGTACGGCTTGGCCGCTTGGTTCAACACCCGCATACCCGATACCGGCGTCGCCTTGATTCCCCTCAAGGCCGATGAACAGCGGCCCTTGGCCTACCACTTGCTGGCCTTGGTGCCTGATTTTTGGCAGTGCAACCAACGCCTGTGGCGTGACAAATTGGGTCAAATTTCTTTGGCTACCACCACCTTGTTTTGGGGCGCCAGCGGCAACCTGCGCTACATCGTGCTGGCCTGGAGCGCAGTGGCTTTGGGCTACACCACCACACAAGCCTCCTCACTGGTGGGCGTGATCGCCATCGGCACGGCTGTGGGTGCGGTGGTGGCTTCCATGCGCACCACGTTGGCAGATGCGCCGCGCCTGATGTTCTTGGGTATCGCCATGGGCTTGCTGATGCTGGTGATGAATTTCATCGACAACGTTTGGGTTGCTGCGCCGTTTTTCATTTTGCTCGGTGGCTTGGGCGGCTTTTTGGTGGTACCCATGAACGCCTTGTTGCAGCACCGTGGACACAACCTGATGGGCGCAGGTCGCTCCATCGCGGTTCAAAACTTCAATGAGCAAGCTTGTATCTTGGCCTTGGGTGGCTTGTATGCCGCGGCATCTGCCATGGGCTTGAGCGCCTTCAACGCCATCGTTTGTTTTGGCGTTATCGTGGCTGGCAATATGTGGCTGATACAGCGCTGGCATAAAAGCAATTGCAAACACCACGCCCAAGAGGTGGAACGCTTGCTTAATATCGCTCGCCAAGACCCCTCTCACTGACGCCATGACAAGCACTTGGTGGCCAGTACTTGGCCTGTTGTTCAATGCGCTGGTGTTTGGTCTGAGTTGGTGGCCACTGCGGGAGATGCAGGCACTTGGCCTGCACCCTTTGTGGGCCACCGCTTTCATGTATGGCTTTGCCTGTGTTTGCATTTCAGTGCTGCGTCCCCACACTTGGCGCAGCATGACAGAGCACCCTGCACTTTGGTGGTTGTTTCTGGGCTCGGGCTTGACGAACTTGGGTTTTAACTGGGCCGTCACCTTGGGCGATGTGGTGCGTGTGGTGCTGCTTTTTTACACCATGCCCGCCTGGTCGGTGTTGTTTGCATGGTTGCTGTTGGATGAGCGCCCCACCCGCTGGTCGCTGCTGCGCTTGGCCTTGGCTTTGTGCGGCGTGGCACTGGTGCTCAAAACCCCCGAGATGGATTGGCCTTGGCCCTCCTCGGCCATGGATTATTTGGCGCTGTTGGGTGGCGCCAGCTTCGCCCTGAACAATGCCATGCTGAAAAAGCTAGCGCACCTGCCCGAGGCCGATCGCATGGCCGGCATGTTTGGCGGGGGCATGGCCTTGACCGCTTTGGCTGCACTGGCGGGCACACCGTCTGGCTTGGTGGTTTGGCCGCAAGACTTTGCATGGTGGCCCTATGCCTTGGGCTTGGCGGTCTTGTTGCTCGCCTCCAACCTGAGTTTGCAGTTTGGGGCGGCGCGTTTAGCCGCCAGCACCACCGCCTTGGTGATGCTGTCGGAGATTGTCTTCGCCACGCTCTCCTCGGTGGCGCTGGGCGCCTCGGAGCTCAGCACTCGAAAACTGCTGGGCGGCTTGCTGATCGTGCTGGCAGCAGCTTTGGCGGCTTGGCCCAGCAGGGACAAGCCAGATTAGCGACAATGCTTCTCCTATCTTGCGGAGAGTACACATGGCAACTGTTTATGACTTTGAAGCGCAAACCATCGATGGCCAAACAGTGGCGCTCAGCGCCTACCAAGGCAAAGTGCTGTTGATCGTCAACACCGCCAGCGCCTGTGGCTTCACACCGCAATTTGCGGGCCTTGAAAAACTGCACCAAGACTATGCCGACCAAGGCTTGGTGGTGTTGGGCTTTCCCTGCAACCAGTTTGGCAGCCAAGACCCAGGCAGCAATGAAGAAATCGGCGCTTTTTGCCAAAAAAACTATGGCGTGTCTTTTCCCATGATGGCCAAAACCGAGGTCAATGGTGCCCAAGCACATCCGCTGTACCAATGGCTCAAGACCCAAGCGCCAGGCATGCTGGGCAGCGAGGGCATTAAATGGAATTTCACCAAGTTCTTGGTTGGCAAGGACGGCGTGAGCGTCAAGCGCTACGGCTCGGTGGACACACCGGCATCGGTTAGCAAAGACATTGCCGCGGCCTTGGCTATTTAGACCCTTTTTTCAGATACTGAGCAGTACTTTAGGTTTTAAAACTGCCAGGTCATAGTTATCATGCAAACATGCATGCTCTGGCTGGATTTATTGCCCGAAACTGGCCCGATGATTTAGGGCGTCAGCGACATTTGGTATTGCGCGGCTATATCTGTGTTGCCTTGCTGATCATTGGCGGCTTTTGTTTTCTCTCTGGCCCTTACCAACAAGTTTCCATCAGTCTGTGGGCCATGGCGGCGCTGACGCTGGTCAGCGCTTTGTACATCTGGCGCGGCTGGGGCGTGGCACTTGTCACCCATGTGTTGCTGGCGATTAGCTTTGCCCTCATTTACGACATCTGCTTGCATACCGGTGGCTTGGCCTCGCCGCAAATTTTGTGGCTAGGCATCATTCCCTTGCCTTGCTTGGTGTTGATGGGCTTCAAAGACACCTTTGTGTGGGTGGGTATCACCATGACGGCGATTGCCAGCTTGTTTGGGCTGACATGGGTGGGCTACCTGCCGCAAAATTTTGCTTTTGAACCGCAACACATCGATTGGGCTTTGATTTCTTTGATGTGCATTGCCGCCAATGTGTTTTGGGTACCGCTGTTTTACTTCGCATTGAACAAACAACAACTCAGCAATTTGCGTGAACGCAATGCGGAGCTGGAAAACAGTCGCAAAGCTTTGATGCAATCGGAGGCCTACAAAGACGAGTTTGTGGCTGCGGTGGGCCACGAACTGCGCACCCCCATGAATGCTATTTTGGGCTTCAACGATGTGCTGCTTGACGATATGCAGCTCGCCCCTGCTGAACGCGAAACCGTGCGTCTGATTCGCTTGTCTACCGACCGGCTGTTGAAGTTGGTGAACCAAATTTTGGATTTTTCCCAGCTGCAAGCTGGCCGCTTGCAACTTCACCCCATGCCTGTGCGCATCGGCGACGCCTTAGCGCAGTGCCAGCAAACCTTTGGCGCAGCCGCGAGCGAGCAGGTAGGGCTGGTCACAGAGCTTGACCCCGCCATTCCCGAATGGCTGAGCATGGATGCGCAACGTGTCAAAGAGGTGCTGTGCCATTTGCTCGACAACGCATTCAAGTTCACGACGCACGGCGAGGTACGGCTGCGCATAACTCGTCAAAAACATGAGTTGCAATTTGAAGTGATCGACAGCGGCAGCGGCATCCCCTTAGAGCTTCAAGAACACATTTTCAAACGCTTTGAACACGCCGACCAAGCCACATTGCGCCAATTTGGTGGCACCGGTTTGGGCTTGGCCATCTCTAAACAACTGGTGGCTTTGTTTGGCGGCTCCATGGGCTTGGAGAGTACGCCT
>JBILIR010000185.1:0-4124 GCA_044368955.1 Limnohabitans sp. | reverse complement strand
ACTGTCGTGGAACAGTGCGGGCTTTTAGGTGGTGCCGAAAGCCGGAATCGAACCGGCACGGTGTTTTGCACCGGCAGATTTTGAATCTGCTGCGTCTACCAATTTCGCCACTTCGGCAGAAGAGGGGAAAAGAATTATGGCACAGTGTGGGGATGAACTATCCAACCATCGAATCGGCCATTGGGAATACCCCGATCGCCGCCTTGCAGCGCATTGGCGCAGCAGACAACAAAGAACGCGGCAATGTGCTTTTGGGCAAGTTAGAGGGTAACAATCCTGCGGGCTCTGTCAAAGACCGCCCAGCGCTGTCCATGATCCAGCGTGCTGAGGAACGTGGCGACATTCGCCCAGGTGACACCCTCATTGAAGCGACTTCCGGCAACACAGGCATTGCTTTGGCCATGGCTGCGGCTATCAAGGGTTACCGCATGGTGCTCATCATGCCCGAGGACTTGTCCATCGAGCGTGCGCAAACCATGAAGGCTTTTGGCGCTGAACTCATTCTCACGCCCAAGGCCACGGCCATGGAGGGGGCCCGCGATTTGGCAGAAAAGATGCAAGCCGATGGCAAAGGTTTGGTGCTGGATCAGTTTGCTAACTCGGACAACCCACGCATCCATTTTGAAACCACAGGCCCCGAGATTTGGCAGCAAACACATGGCCAGATCACGCACTTTGTCAGCGCCATGGGAACGACAGGCACCATCACCGGTGTATCGAGGTATCTGAAAGAAAAAAATCCCAATGTAAAAATCATAGGCGCACAGCCTAGTGAGGGCTCGCGTATCCCGGGCATTCGCAAATGGTCACCAGCCTATTTGCCCAAGATTTACGACGACACCAACGTGGACGAATTGGCCTACGTCAGCCAACAGGATGCCGAGGACATGTGCCGCCGTATGGCGCGAGAAGAAGGTATTTTTGCGGGCATTTCAGCTGCGGGGGCGTGCTGGGTGGCATTGGAAATCGCCAAGCGGGTTGAAAACGCCACCATCGTATTCATTGTGTGCGACCGAGGCGACCGCTACTTATCCACCGGGGTGTTTCCAGCATGAGCAACTTCCAACATTGCCCCATGTGCGCCACCGAATTGCAACTCATCACACAAGATGAGGACGGTGGTCCCAAGCAACGACTGCGTTGTGTGGTGTGCCAGTGGACGCATTGGAACAACCCCACACCCGTATTGGCTGGCATCGTGCAATACCGCGACCAAATTTTGCTGGCGCGTAATGCCGCATGGCCTGGCAGAAGGTTTGCGCTCATCACCGGTTTCATGGAAGCGGGTGAGACGCCTGAAGAAGGCATCAGCCGAGAGATCGCAGAAGAAGCCAACTTGAAAGTTTCGTCATTGAAGTTGGTGGGGGTTTATGACTTTCAACGCATGAACCAAGTCATCATTGCCTACCATGCGGTGGCGGATGGCGATATTCGCTTATCCCCCGAATTGGCCGAGTACAAATTATTCAACTACCCCGACATCATTTGCTGGCCAGCAGGCACAGGCTACGCCATGGGCGATTGGTTGCGAACGCAGGGCATAGAACCACGCTTCATGAGCTGGGAAGAGCGTGCTGCACAAAATTTAGAATGAATACCATGAACATCGATCAAGAGTTAGACACGCGCGGCTTGACTTGCCCTTTGCCCATTTTGAAGGCTAAAAAAGCACTGACCGCTATGCAAAGCGGTCAATTGCTGAAAGTGGTGTCTACCGACAAAAGCTCGCTGCGCGACTTTGCTGCTTTTTCCAAGCAGACAGGCAATGAGTTGATGTCCCAAGAAACCTCGGGCGACGATTTCATTCATGTATTGAAAAGACGCTGACAGACCCTCAGCTTTCAGGCCTTGGGTATGTCAGCAAGCCCTTATTTCAGTGGGCGTGATGGGCCACCGCAGGTTTATATACCGGCGTTTCAAGACCCGCTAAACGAGCTTTCAGTTGCAGCGATAAAAATTGCGAATAGTGGCGGCTTTGGTGCAAATTGCCGCCATGGATCCACAGATGCGGCACCTGCGTAGGTTTCCACATATTGCGCAGTTCACCCTCCCAAGGTCCTGGGTCCTTGGGTGTGTCTGACCCCAGTCCCCAGACCTTGCCCACTTTGTTCGCCACTTCGGGGGAAATCAGATCGGCCAGCCATTGGTTCATCGATCCATAACCCGTGGCGTAGACCAAGACATCGGCTTCAAGTTCAGAGCCATCGGTCAGCACCACAGAGCAGGGCTTGATCTGCTGGATATTGACATGGCTTTTGAGTTTGATGCTGCCATTGGCTACTAACTCGCTGGCACCCACATCGATGTAATAGCCTGATCCACGACGCAGGTACTTCATGAACAAGCCCGAACCATCAACGCCAAAGTCCAGCATGAAGCCAGCTTTTTCTAATCGACCGTAGAGATCGGCTTCGCGGCGCTTCATCTCTTCATACACAGGAATGTGGAAGCTGTGCATGATTTTGTAGGGCACTGACGCAAAAATCAGATCTGCCTTGTGATGATCAATGCCATTGGCAAGCGCTTGTTCGCTGTACAAGCCACCCAAGGCCAAATCCATCAGCGCAGCCGAGGGGGCAATGTGCGTGGAAGAACGTTGCACCATGGTGACGTCCACACCGTGTTCCCACATGGCAGCACAAATGTCATGGGCTGAATTATTGGACCCCAAGACCACGCATTTTTTGCCTTTGTAGTTTTCGGGTCCAGGGTGTTTGCTGGAATGGTGTTGGTCGCCAAGGAAGGTTTCAGCACCGTCAATCTTGGGAACATTGGGATAACCCGACACGCCCAAGGCAATCACCAATTCCTTGGGGCGGAGCACCACTTTTTTGCCTTCACGCTCGACAGAGACTTCCCATGTTTGCGAGGCTTCATCCCATGTGCATTTTTGCGCCAAGGTTGAGCCCCAGTAATTGAGTTCCATGACCTTGGTGTAGGCCTCTAACCAGTCGCCAATTTTGTCTTTGGGTGCGAACACAGGCCAGTCGTCTGGAAAGGGCATATAGGGCAAATGGTCGTACCAAACGGGGTCATGCAAGCACAGGCTTTTGTAGCGGTTTCGCCAACTGTCGCCAGGCCTAGCGTTTTTCTCCACGATGATGGCCGACACCCCCAAGCGCTTCAGCCGCGCCCCTAAAGCAATGCCGCCTTGACCACCCCCAATGATGACGACCTCGGGCTGCTCGTCATAGCCCAGATGCGCCGCCTCATGCGCACGTTGCTCGGCCCAAGTCACACGCCCTGGGTGGGCGCCGTGCTCTGCACCTGCAATGCGGTGCGTACCGGTTTTTTCCTCGAAGCCCTTGAGTTCCACCAAGGTGGTGAGTAGGGTCCAGCATTTATCGCCTTTAAGGCGAACCAAACCCTTGCCACGACCCACGCCGGTTTCAAAGGTGAACCAGGCTTCGGTGACGCCATCGGCGTGTGTGGCTTGACCGTCGACCAGCCAATGGCTGGGTTTGACCTTGGACAAGGTACTGTTCAGAAGGTCTGTGACAGAAGCCTGTCCTTCAGCGGTCGTGATGTTCCAAGTGAAGGACACCAAATCACGCCAGTAACAATCGGCTTCAAACATCGCCACCGCAGAAGCGATGTTGTTGGTAGAAAGGGCTTTTTCAAAAGCGCTGAGCCAGCCTTGGGCTTGGCTTTGAGGGTCGGAAGCAGTCATGGTGTCTCCTAGGGGTTGTAACCTTTAAGTTATAGCCCCAAGGAAATCAAACCCTCTACAGGGAAAACACCCAAACACCTCAAAAACAAAGCAATCGTTCAATCAACAAACTGCGCAAATCAACCCAAGCGTTTGAGCTGATCTTCCACCTTCTGCAAGGTGGCCTCAAAGTCGGCCACCCGTTGGCGCTCTTGGGCAATCACCGCGGGCGGGGCTTTGGCGACAAAGGCCTCGTTACTGAGTTTGCCGTGGGCTTTGGCGATTTCGTTTTGCAACCTGGCCACTTCTTTGCCCAAGCGGATTTTTTCGGCGGCCACGTCCACTTCGATGAACAGGCACAAGCGGGTGTCACCCACCACGGCCACCGGTGCGGCTTGGGCGGCGGCTTGCCAAGCGGCCTCGTCGTCAAATACTTTCACATCGCTGAGTTTGGCCAGCGCTTGCAAAACCGATG
>JBILIR010000183.1:0-4126 GCA_044368955.1 Limnohabitans sp. | reverse complement strand
GGTCATCATGATGAGTGGTCATGCCACCATCGAAACCGCGGTGCAAGCCACCCGCATAGGGGCGTTGGCGTTTTTAGAAAAACCCATCACCATGCAAAAACTGCTCAAAGCTGTGGACCAAGGCTTGGCCAGAAAACCTGCCTTGCCCTAGCGGCCTATTCTTGGGGTAGTGCCAAGCCAACCGCTATCGCAGCCGTCGCTGTCTCCCACCATGGTGCAGGCACAACCGGCAACCGCGCGGCTGCCGGCCTCGGTACAAAGTTTTGATTTATCGCAACCCTTGCGCGAAGCTCGGGACGCATTTGAAAAAGCCTACTTCGAGTTCCATCTTTCGCAAGAGGGAGGCTCTATGACGCGTGTCGCTGAAAAAACTGGCCTAGAGCGAACCCATTTGTACCGCAAGCTCAAGCAGTTAGGGGTCGATTTATCCCGCAGCAAGCGCGGCGGTGCTTAGGGCAGCGACGCTGGCTTGTCTTTGGACAAGCGCTCTATCAGTGGGTATAAGCCTGATCGGCGCATGAGCAAGGTAAAGAGAAAAGCACCCAGCAAGGCTCCTGCCAAGTCGCCCACGATCATGATGGGCAACTGACTGACAGACAACAGCTGCTCGGGTTGTTGGTACGCCCATATAAAGTGGTGGACCACTGCATTGAGCAAAGCATAGAGCAAACACATTTGGACCAAGTCTCGTGGCTGCGCAAGACGCAGTGAGCGCTCCTTGAGAAGCATAAACAGGCCCAGCGCCAAGACTGGACTGATGGCAGATGCCCCTGAATTGAGCACTGCTTGCAGCAGGTTTTCTTCAAAACTGCCACCCAGCATGATGCTGCCAAAGAAAATGGCAGAAAAGCCCCAGACCGGTCCCAAAATCAACACATAGGCAACACGCAGAAAAGCGGGCAAGTAAATCCAGTTGATGTGATTGGACAAAGATATATGGTCAAACAACCAAGCATTGGCCAAATGCGTCAGTGCAAAAAGCGGCGCACACAGGGCCAGCTAAATGATTTTTTCTTGGTACAAACCGAGTCGCATGGTTAAAAAAGGTAAAGCCTAACTTTGCACTTTACATATTGCGTCGGTACTGACCACCCACCTCAAACAAGGCTTTGGTGACTTGGCCCAGCGAGCAGCAACGCACCGCTTCCATCAAGACCTCGAACACATTGGCGTTATCCAACACGGCTTGCTGCAAACGTGCCAATTGGGTCTGCGCCTCTTGGGCATGGCGGCTGTGAAAGTCATTCAAGCGCTTCAACTGGCTTTGCTTTTCTTCGTCGGTGGAGCGAGCCAGTTCGATGCTTTGCGGCACCTCGTTGGCATGGGGCGACTTGAAGGTGTTCACGCCAATGATGGGCAACTCGCCGGTGTGTTTAAGCATTTCGTAATGCATGGACTCATCTTGGATTTTGCCGCGCTGATAACCGGTTTCCATGGCGCCCAAGACGCCACCCCGCTCAGCAATCGCCACAAACTCGGAGAGTACCGCCTCTTCCACCAGCTGGGTGAGTTCTTCGATGATGAAAGCTCCTTGGCTGGGGTTTTCGTTTTTCGCCAAGCCCCATTCGCGGTTGATGATGAGCTGGATCGCCATGGCGCGGCGCACCGAGTCTTCGGTGGGTGTGGTGATGGCTTCGTCAAACGCGTTGGTGTGCAAGCTGTTGCAGTTGTCGTAAATCGCAATCAAGGCTTGCAGCGTGGTGCGGATGTCGTTGAACTGAATCTCTTGGGCGTGCAAGCTGCGACCGCTGGTTTGAATGTGGTATTTCAGTTTTTGCGAGCGTTCATTGGCGCCGTATTTTTCTTTCATCGCCACCGCCCAAATGCGCCGTGCGACGCGGCCCATGACGGTGTACTCGGGGTCCATGCCGTTGCTGAAGAAGAACGATAAATTGGGCGCAAAGTCGTCGATGTACATGCCGCGTGCCAAATAGGCTTCGACAAAGGTGAAGCCGTTGGACAGTGTGAACGCCAGTTGGCTGATGGGGTTGGCCCCCGCTTCGGCGATGTGATATCCGCTGATGGACACGCTGTAGAAATTGCGCACCTGGTGCTCGACAAAGTACTGGGCAATATCGCCCATCACCTTCAGGCTGAACTCGGTTGAAAAGAGACAGGTGTTTTGTCCTTGGTCTTCTTTCAAGATATCGGCTTGCACCGTGCCGCGCACGTTTTGCATCACCCATGCGCGGATGTCGGCAGCTTCTTGGGCGCTGGGTTCGCGGCCCTTGTCGACGCGGAATTTGTCCAGGTTTTGGTCGATGGCGGTGTTCATGAACATCGCCAAAATGGTGGGCGCGGGGCCGTTGATGGTCATGGACACGCTGGTGGACGGTGAACACAAATCAAAACCGTCGTACAAGGCCTTCATGTCGTCCAAGGTGGCGATGCTGACCCCAGAGTTGCCGACCTTGCCGTAAATGTCGGGGCGCAGGTCGGGGTCGTTGCCGTAAAGCGTCACTGAATCGAAAGCGGTGCTCAAGCGCTTGGCGGGCATGCCTTCGCTCAAGAGTTTGAAGCGGCGGTTGGTGCGAAACGCATCGCCTTCGCCAGCGAACATGCGGGTCGGGTCTTCGTTGTCACGTTTAAATGCAAAGGTGCCAGCGGTGTAGGGGTAGCGGCCCGGCACGTTGTCGAGCATCAACCACTGAAGCACATCGCCATGGTCGTGGTACTGGGGCAGCGCCACTTTGCGTACCGTGGTGCCACTCAAAGATTGGGTCACCAGGGCGGTACGGATTTCTTTGTCGCGCACCTTCACCACCAGCTCGTCACCGGCGTAGTCGTGTTGCAGTTGGGGCCAGTCGGCGAGCAGGGCGCGGGCATCAGGCAATAAACGGGAAAGGCGTTCATCGGCCAAGCCTTGGGCCGCCTCAGAGGCGCGGGGCTTGCCAGGTTTGCCTTCAGCCAACATGGCAGAAGCTGCCCTTAACTGTTGAACCTCTCGAGCCAGTTGCGCTTGGTTTTTGGCACGTTGCTTGTAGCCCCGCACGGTGTCGCTGATCTCGGCCAAATAGCGGCTGCGCGCTGCGGGCACGATGGGCGTTTGGTGCGAGCTGTGCCTGACCTTCACCAAGGGCAAACGTCCCTCATTCAACTTCAAACCCAGGGCTTGCAATCGCGGCTTCATGGCTTGGTAAAGCGCGGTCACACCGTCGTCATTGAAGTGGGCAGCCATGGTGCCAAACACCGGCATCTGCTCGGTGGGCGTGGTCCACGCTTCTTTGTTGCGTTGCACTTGCTTGGCGACATCGCGCAGTGCGTCGGCGGCACCCTTGCGGTCGAATTTGTTGATAGCGACAAACTCGGCAAAGTCCAGCATGTCGATTTTTTCCAACTGGCTGGCCGCGCCAAACTCGGGCGTCATCACATACATCGGCACATCCACATGCGGCACGATGGCGGCGTCGCCTTGGCCAATGCCTGAGGTTTCCACGATCACCACATCAAAACCAGCGCACTTGGTGGCTGCAATCACGTCGGGCAAGGCGGCGCTGATTTCGCTGCCAAATTCGCGGGTGGCCAAGCTGCGCATGAACACGCGCTGCTCTAATAAATCGGGGTCTGACCCCAATTTATTCCAAGGCGAGATGGCATTCATGCGAATGCGGTCGCCGAGCAATGCGCCGCCGCTTTTGCGCCGCGACGGGTCGATGGAGATGACGGCAATGCGCAAGCTGTCGTCTTGGTCTAAACGGATGCGGCGAATCAGCTCATCGGTCAGCGAGGATTTGCCAGCCCCACCCGTGCCGGTGATACCGACCACCGGCACATGCAGCGTGGCGGCTTGGCTGTGTAACTGGCCACGCACAGCGTCCAAGGCTGGGTTGGTGCCTGCAGCTTGGTTTTCCAGCGCGGTGATGAGCTGCGCCAAGGAGCGCCAAGCAGCAGGGCTGGCGCCTTGGATGGCACTCAATGTCGTGGGCGCATGTACGTTCAAGTCTTGATCGCAGCGCATGATCATCTCGCCAATCATGCCTTGCAAGCCCATGCGCTGGCCGTCTTGCGGGCTGTAGATGCGCGTCACGCCATAGGCTTGCAGCTCATTGATTTCCGAGGCGACGATCACGCCGCCGCCGCCGCCAAACACCTGAATGTGTGCGCCGCCACGCTCGCGCAGCAAATC
>JBILIR010000182.1:0-4183 GCA_044368955.1 Limnohabitans sp. | reverse complement strand
AAGGGTTTGCTGAAGCTCGCATTTTGGAAATCAACGCCCAAGTTCGCCCCACACTGGCGGATAACTTGCCAGCTATTCGTTTGCAGGGTCAACGCCATGTTCATATCAATGGTCTTTACCGCCACGGTTTTTTGATCGCACCGGCCATGCTGGACGCCGCTTTGGAACTGATGGCGGGCAACAACCAACTGGCCCATACACTGGGGATTCGGGTGACAGAGGATGAAAGAACATGCTGATCTGGATTAACCAACAGACATATGAATTGCCGTTGGGCGCCACTCTGCAAGATGCCATCGCTTTGACACCCATTGCCCCGCCATTTGCCGCGGCGGTGAATGCTCAATTTGTACCTAAAACCCAGTACGACCAAACACTGCTGAATGACAACGACAAAATTGAACTCATTGTTCCCATCACTGGAGGCTAAGCCATGCTGACATCAATCGATGAGTGGAAGCTTTACGGAGAAACATTCAAAAGCCGATTGCTTTTGGGGACTTCACGCTACCCATCGCCTGATATTTTGGCCAAGGCGGTGCAATTGGCTCAGCCGGCCATGCTGACGGCCTCTTTGCGCCGTGAGACTGCCCACGCACAAGACTCGCCGGTGTTTTGGAAACTTCTGCAAAGCATGAAGATACCTGTGCTGCCCAACACTGCCGGTTGCCACTCGGTGGATGAGGTTTACACCACCGCACAAATGGCTCGCGAGGTGTTTGAAACCGACTGGATCAAGCTGGAGTTGATCGGTGACGACTACACCTTGCAACCCGACACCTTGAATCTGCCATCGGCTGCAGACAAGTTGATCAAACAAGGCTTCAAGGTATTGCCCTATTGCACGGAAGATTTGGTGCTTTGCCAGCGATTGGTGGATGTGGGTTGTCAAGCCGTAATGCCATGGGCCGCGCCCATTGGAACGGGCAAAGGCCCTTTGAATGCTTATGCCATGCGAACGCTGCGCGAACGTTTGAATGTGCCCATGATTGTCGATGCAGGTTTGGGTTTGCCCTCACACGCTTGTACCGTGATGGAATGGGGCTATGACGCGGTCTTGCTCAATACCGCTGTCGCTTTAGCCAATGATCCGGTTCACATGGCCGAGGCTTTTGCGAATGCCGTCAAAGCGGGAAGATCGGCTTTTTTGTCGGGTGCGATGCAAGCGCATGAATCCGCTCAACCCAGCACACCCACATTGGGTACTCCTTTTTGGCACCACGCATGAACGACATCCTTCACCTCGCAACATTGATTGCGTCACTGCATCCGCAGTTGCAAATCGATCAGCCCCAACCCTGTGAGTCATTTCTGACGGCGCTTGAACCAGGCCATTCCCCTGTGTACCAGTCTGCTTGGCTAGGGGCTCGCAGTTTGGGTTTCATTGCTAAAGATGCCGAATGCATAGCGAATGCATGGCAAGCCCAAAGCCTTCGTTTGGGATCGTTTGATGCCTCTTTATGGCCTTGCCATGAACAAGACTTTGGCATGTCATTGGCAGAGGACACACCCAGCTTTGCACCCTGCCCACACACATTAGGCCTCTATGCGGTTGTGCCAGACGCCCAATGGGTAGACAAAGTTGTGCAACTGGGCGTTCCCACGGTGCAACTGCGCTTCAAATCTGATGACCCAAAGGCCATCAACCAACAAATCGCCCAATCCGTCAAAGCAGTGGAGGGCACCCCAAGTTTGCTCTTCATCAACGACCATTGGCAACAGGCCATGGACGCGGGTGCTTATGGTGTTCATTTGGGACAAGAAGACATGCAAGATGCGCCTCTTCAAGCTCTGCGCTCAGCCGGCTTGCGCCTTGGTTTGAGCTCCCATGGCTACAGCGAAATGTTGGCAGCTTTCGCTTGGCGACCCAGCTATATGGCTTTGGGCGCGGTGTTTCCCACCACGCTTAAGAAGATGCAAACCGCGCCGCAAGGCTTGGGACGGTTGACGCAGTATGTTCAACTGATGAAACACACGCCCTTGGTGGCGATTGGCGGCATCGATTTGCAGTCGATGAATGCGGTCATGCAAAGCGGGGTGGGCTCTGCGGCGGTTGTCAGAGCCATCACGGGTGCAGAAGATAGCGCTCAAGCCGTCAGCGATTTAATGCGTTGCATGACTTGAAGCCCCTACGGCTCAATTTCCAGCTTCACCATGGTTTCTCATCTCACTGTCAATCAAAAAGGTCCGGCTGGTCCTTGGAGATGCGAGCCAACAAAGGTTGGAATTGAAACCATCCCGCATAGGACGAACCCACGATGGGATAGGCTTGGTCTGCGGCAGCCTTGCTGACCATCTTCAGGGGTTTACCGTGCGAAGCAGCTTCTGCCATCAACTGAACTTGGCAGCAACGTTCCATGGCGATGTACCACCAAGCCGCCGCTTCAACAGAGTCTCCCACCGTCAACAGGCCATGGTTTTGCAAAATCACGCCCTTGTTTTTACCCAAGGCATTGGCAATGCGAACCCCCTCTTCAAGCTCAAGGACAACGCCGTCAAAGTCGTCATAGACCACATGGTCGTTGTAGAAAGCACAGGAGTCGAGGGAAATGATGTCCAGTGGCTTGCCAAGCGTTGACCAAGCACGGCCATGCGGCGCATGGGTATGCGCTGCGGCCACCACATCGGGGCGGGCATGGTGAATCCGTGAGTGAATCGCAAAAGCCGCCTCATTCACAGGCAACACGCCTTCCACCACATTGCCACGGTGGTCTACACGGATCAAAATGGAGACTTTGATTTGACTGAAATGCACCCCAAAAGGATTGACCCAAAATGTGTCGGTGAACTCAGGGTCACGTGCCGTGATGTGGCCAGCCACACCTTCATCAAAACCAAAATGTGAAAACAAACGAAAAGCTGCTGCCAGCATTTGTTTGCGGTGAACACGTTCCTCTTGAACATTGCTGAACTTTTGGGGCTGGGGCAAGGGTGGTGACATACCGTCGCCAAGATTTTGGTGACGGTCATGCATCATGGAAACTTCTGCAGGTGCATTCATGGTGTTTTTTTCTCCTAGGGTGAGGGTCGCTTCATTTGACAAGATGTAGGCTGTGAACTGATGTAGGCGTCCCACACCGCCTCGGTGCGAAAACCATAACCCGTGTTTTCAGAGTCATGCTTGACGCCTTTGCTGCCTTGCTTGGCCCAAATACCCAAATACAAGGGCGCTTCGAGTTGATGGTCGGTTTTGCGCATTTTGACTTCGCCGAGTGGGCTTTTGTAAGACATGCCTTCCAAGGTGAATGCCACTTTTTTCGGGTCTGTGGACTTAGCTTGCTTGATGGCTTGGAAAAGCATATTCATGGTGTTCCAATGCGCTGCAAAAATAAAGTCCTCGTTGTATTTCTTTTTGTAAGCAATATGAATTTTTTCAAGTTCAGGTGTGTTGGCATTGCTGATCCAGTTCCAAACCACGCCCACTTTGTTTTCTCCCCAAGAACCCAGCTGTGTGGGTGTCCCGGGGTTGTTGGCGTTGAGCGTGAAGTAGTTCACATTCAGGCCAAAGTCTTTGGACGCTTTCAGCAAAAGCGTGAGGTCACTTCCCCAGTTTGAAG
Organism: Limnohabitans sp.; assembly: GCA_044368955.1. Classification (GTDB taxonomy): domain Bacteria; phylum Pseudomonadota; class Gammaproteobacteria; order Burkholderiales; family Burkholderiaceae_C; genus Limnohabitans. Next base: position 626 of record JBILIR010000182.1, on the reverse strand, counting down.
TGATGACGGTATCAGCACCAGTGGCTGCAATTTTGGCGACATAAGGAGCGAAATCTCTGACTTGTGCCATGGGGATGAACTCATTGGCAACAATTTGAACATCAGGTCTTTTGCGGGTGAGGTATTCCCTGGCAGCTTTGGAAACCTGTTGTCCGTGGGTGTAATCTTGGTTAAGCAGATAAACTTTTTTAACGTCTTTGCGGTTGACCAAATAAGTAGTTAAGGCTTCCATCTGCATTTCACTGGAGGGATAAAAACGGAAATGCCAGAAGCTGCAGCGGTCATTGGTCAGCAAGGGGTCCATGGCTGAGTAGTTCAAAAAAACCATGGCACGTTCTGGTTCACGTTCAGCGAGCTTGTTCAGTGCATCCACCAAGGTCAAAGCCACACCCGAGCCACCGCCTTGGGTAATGAAACGTATACCTTTGTCAGAAGCCGCTTTGAGCACATTGATACTCTCTTGGGTTGACCCCTTGTTATCAAACTCAACCACCTCAAACTTAGGATCGTCAGCGCCAGACTTGGCGTTCAATTGCAAGACCACCTCTTTGAGTTGCTTCAATGAGCCCTGACCGACCAAAGCGAAAGGGCCTGACAACACATCGATGAACCCAATCTTGACTGTT
>JBILIR010000181.1:0-4190 GCA_044368955.1 Limnohabitans sp. | reverse complement strand
AGATCAGCCTCAAACTGATTCCGGCACAGGGGGGGGTTGTTGAATTGCTCAACACCACCACAACCAACCCAGACGGCACCTACAAGATGAACGACCTGGCCTGGGGTTCTGAGTCTTGGCTGGCTTTTAGGCTTCACATCAGCCCAAGTAGCGCCGGGTCTGTGCGTGATTTGCTGGCTGTGTCCATTTCCGGCGTGGACCTGCAAGGACAAGCTTTGACGCAAAGCGGCCCCATGCTGCAACTGCCGGTGGTGGAAGCCAACGCCTTTGCCACCATGCCCGAAGATGAACTGGCCCAGAGGCGATTGTTGGAGTTGGAGTTTGGCAAAGCCTCGCAAGTGTTGCGCACTTTGGCCAAAGAAGGTGAAGCAGCAGCAGCCAAACGCTTGATGGCCCAAATGGAAGAACGCTTTGGCGGGCATGCGTGGCTCAAAGCCAAGATGGAGCAGTTGCACCGATTAGCCGAAGAAGACATGGAGATGATGATCAAGGAGGTCAGCTTCTCAGCCTACCGGATGTCCAACCGCTTGGTCTCCAAACAAGAGATGCGCTACATGTCTGATGAGACCGAGTCGAACATTCCCTCCTTCTTACGCAAGAAAGAGTCCGAAGGCCGTGGGCGTCGCAACCAAAAGTGAGCGTTTGTGACTGGGGGCCTAGAGCCCCCAGCCACACTACCCTCAAAGCTCATAATGACGATAAGTATCATTTTTTTGATTCAAGGAACACCATGTCAGGCGTTTACATATTGCTAGATCCGAGTACCCAGTTTGTCAAAATTGGACGTGCCACCAACTTAGATGACCGCTTGGCCAACTTGCGAACGGCTAACCCAAGGTTGAGCTTGGTGGAGTGGTTCGAAACCGACCATGACTCAACTGCAGAGTCATATGTGCATGCCAAACTGGTTGAACATCGACAAGAGGGTGAGTTTTTCAGCGTCACCCCGGACGTTGCTCAACAAGAGGTTCGGGCAATTTTGGACTTGCTTCAATCTCGCCCCAATAAAACCGAAGTCGAGTCTGTACGCTCTATCGATGCCTTAATTGAATCGCGTGCCCCAGCGGAGAACGAGCTAGCGCTGGTTAAGCAAATTGTGGAACTGCGTGCCCGCATCAAAACATTGGAAACTGAAGAGCAAATTCTCTCCGAGCGACTGATGGTTGAACTAGGTAACGCAAAGGGTTTGCTGGGGTGGGCCAGCTTTGATGGCAGCAACACCACCCGATTTGACTCCAGTCGTTTCCAACAAGAGCAGCCAGAGTTGGCCAAGGGGTACCTCAAAACCACCTACTCTCGCACCTTGAAAATCAGGCCCGGCATGGCCCAATAAACAGACCGAGCACCATGGCCCAATTTGACCGCATCTACCAATACAAGTCCATCTTCAGCCGCAAAGCCTTTGTGCCCAAGCTCGAGCTTCTGAACAAGCTGGAGATTTCTGAGGCGACGTTTAAGCGCGATCTGGACAAGATGCGCGATGTTTACAACTACGAGATCGTCTACGACCGGTTTGAAAACGCCTACCGGTTGAACAACACCGACGGCACCTATGAGTTGCCCGGCCTCATGTTCACCCACAAAGAGTTGCTGGCTTTGCTGACCATCCACAACATGATCACCGAGCTCGAGCCTGGCCTCCTTGGCCCCAAGCTGCAACCCCTGCAAGAGCGTTTGGCCGATTTGCTCGCCTCTGAAGGCGTTGATGCATCTGCATTGACCAAGCGTGTGCGCGCTGTGCATGCAGGTAAGCGCCGCTTGGAGTTGAAGAGCTTTCAGGTGCTGGCCGAAGCGACGCTGGAACGCAAGCAGTTGCACATCACCCATTACAACCGAGGTCGCAATGAGACCACGGTGCGCGACATCTCACCCCAGCAACTGGTTCACTACCGCGACAACTGGTATGTGGATGCCTGGTGCCACAAGCGGGAGCGGTTGCAGAGTTTTTCTGTGGATGCCATCACCCAATGTGAAAAGCTGGACAAGCCTGCCAAGGAGATCAACCAAAAGGCCATCCAAGAGCAAATGCAGTCGGGCTATGGCATCTTTGGTGGAGAGGCCAGGTACTGGGCCAAACTCAAATTCACCCCTGAGCGCGCCCGCTGGGTACAGGCCGAGGAATGGCACCCCGATCAAAAGAGCACGCTTCACCCCGATGGTTCCTACACGCTGGAAGTGCCCTACTCCGACGCGCGCGAGTTGCTTGGCGACGTGCTGCGCTTTGGCGCTGATGTGGAGGTGCTGGCACCCAAGTCGTTGCGGGCGAGCGCCATGGAAGCCTTTAGCAAAGCGTTAGATCAATACAAGCTGTAAGCTTTTTAGAGATTGGCATTGCCCAAAATGGGCTTACTTTATTGCCCCAGCTTCTCGAAACATTGGCTTACCGCCTTACCGTTCTTGGTTAGACGTTTTCATTTGGGTAAGCCCCGTGCCACGACCGGTATGCGTGTGTCGCGTTAACTTTTGGGTGGCAAGTCGATTTTGAAATGCCTTTTTAAGATATCTGAAATATTCTCATAGCAAGAGCCAAAGCGCACGACTTCAAAAGTCTCAACATTCAACAAGGTAGAGGACTGCTTCCAAGGGTGGTATTTCATCAAGCCGTAATGGATGAAAATATCTGCAATAGCCTTGATTTCCGGCTCAATATCGTCGCCATCAAATTTGGTACCTGTCATCGACAAATTTGCCGATGAGCCGAATAAGGGAAATTTGTTTTGCCATGAAAGCTGAGTCAACTTTTCATGGAATTTGCCCGCATTGAGTAACATGACCAAGGTCTCGTTCTTGGTGCTGGCGTTGAGAGTTTCCGGGTCTAAACAGGTCAACATAGGATGATCCATGTTGCATGGAGCCACGGCGCCCAATGGGAGATCGTATTCGCAAGTGATGCATTCAATCACATCACGGCCTCGCGCTGTTAAGCGATAAACAGAGGTCGCTATATCGTGATTTGCGACCATCGCATTTAGTTTGCTCGATGCTCGTCGCTTGGTGTTGAAAATTTTTCTCAGTGACTCCCCAGATCCGCCAAGAATGGAGTAACCCACATCCATGGGCAATATGCCAATGCCACCCTGCCGCAAGATGTCAAATGAGCGCTGCGCATCGCCCGTAATGTCTCGAAATTGCATGGTGGTTATTCAGATTTGATATTACTTTTTTTAACGATATCCGCATACTTCGCTAAATCACGCTTCATTTGCTCGCCAAGCAAATCGGGGGCGCCAGTCCAGGGTTCGTAGCCCAAGGCTGCCAAGCGCTCGCTCAACTCTGGCGCTTGAATTGTCCTGTTGATCTCGGTGTTTAGCTTAAGAACAATGTCGTTTGGCGTTTTTACAGGTGCCATGACACCAAACCACAGATCCACCTGATAGGTGGGGACGCCAGCCTCTGCCACAGTGGGCAAGTTAGGCATGGTTTTTGATCTTATGGCGGGGGCCACTGCCAATGCCCTCAGCTTTCCAGCTTCAATGTGTTGCTTTACCGCCCCCATGGTCATGAAAGCCACTTGGGTTTGGCCCGCCACCAAATCAGCAATGGCGGGACCAGCACCCTTGTATACGATATGAACGATGTCAGTCCCCGTCATCAGAGAAAACAAAGCAGCGGCCAAGTGCTGCGGTGTTCCGTTGCCCGCATTGGAGTAGTTGAGCTTGCCAGGCGTGGCCTTTGCCAAAGCGATGAGTTCACGCACATTGTTGGCTTTGACCGATGGATGAACCACCAAGACCATGGGGGCTGATGCCAACATTGCCACCGGGACAAAATCTTGCACAGGATCAAATGGCAGTTTTTGTAAGGCTGCATTGATGGGAATGGTATTGGCTGCCATCAATAGGGTATAGCCATCTGGACTGGCTTTGGCAACAATGTCAGCACCAATGTTGCCACCAGCTCCGGCTTTGTTGTCCACAACGATGGTTTGTCCCAAGACATCGCTTACTTTGGCCGATAACGAGCGGGCCAAAATGTCTGTACCACCGCCGGCCGCATATGGCACAACCAAACGCATAGGCTTATCTGGATATTTCTGTGCGTATCCACCAGAGGGCAGTATGCTCAGAAAGCCCACCAAAATCATGAAAGCAAACTCAAACCTTCTTGGTGACATACGTAATCCTTTGGGTATTGTGCAAGAGACGCATAGTATGTCATCCATAGACGCGTCACAATAACTACGAGCAGAT
>JBILIR010000180.1:0-4207 GCA_044368955.1 Limnohabitans sp. | reverse complement strand
ATGATCATGGGCGAGAGCATCATCATGCCCATGGACATCAACACGCTGGCAACGATCAAATCGATCACCACAAAGGGGATGTAAATCATGAAACCAATCATGAAGGCGCTCTTAAGCTCCGAGGTCATGAAGGCCGGCACCAAGGTGGTGAATGGCACATCGGCGGCGCTGTCGAGTTCTTTTTTCTGACCAATCTGCATGAACATGGCGATATCGTCTTCGCGGGTTTGCAGCATCATGAAGTTACGCACCGGCACCTCAGCGGCGGCCAAGGCCTTGTCAAATTGCAAGGCGCCATTCATGTAAGGTGCGACAGCTTTGGTGTAGACCTCGTCAAACACCGGTGACATGATGAAAAACGTCAAGAACAAAGCCAGACCCACCAACACCGTGTTGGGCGGTGTTTGCCCTGTGCCCAAGGCTTGGCGCAGGATAGACAACACAATGATGATGCGCACAAAAGAGGTCATCATCAAGAGCAGTGAGGGCAACACGGTGAGCACCGTCATCAAGCCCAACAACTGCAGCGTCATGCTGTACTGCTGACCAGTTTTGCCGCTGTTGACGGTTACCAAGGGCAGGCCTTGTGCCAAGGCCACATCGGGCAAGACCAAGACCAGCAGCATCAGTGCAAAGCACCACCATCCATGTTTAATGCGCATCGGGAACACCTTGCTCAACGGGGGGAGGAGAATCTGCCGGCCATGCGTGCAGTTTTTGGATATCGTTGGGGTTGACCGCCAACAACAGTCTTTGAGAGTCCACCTGAACCAGCAACAGCTTGTGCCGCATGCCCATGGGGTAGGCCTCTAAAATTTGGATACGGCGTTTGCCAGAGGGGAGGAGAAAGCCCTTGTTGCGACGCGACAGCCACCAAAGGACCGCCGCCAACAGCAACAAGACGAATGTCATACTGAGAGAATACTGAACCCAGTCTTGGTTTGGCATGGTGCCCCATTATCCATCGCAGAAACGTCAATTCATGAAAAATCTTGAGCATTCCTACAAATTCCTTGTTTGCCTGTGTTTCAGCACCCTCGCTATGGGTGCACACGCTTCGGACTGGGTTTCTTTGGGCTTGGCAGACCACGGCACTTACGGCATAGACCGCGCTTCCATCGAAAAAGACGGCCCACTGCGCCGCGTCTGGACCATGTTGGATTACCGTGAACCCCAAAAAACTTCCCAAGGCAAGACTTACCTGTCCAGTCGTGCGCTGATGGAAATGGAGTGCACTAAACGCCAAGTTCGCACCCGATCCATGTCCTTGTACAGTGGACACAAGCTGAGCGGTGAGGCGCTCACCAGCGAAGGTATCTTCGATCAATGGCAAGCCGTTCCACCCAATTCCCCAGTCTTCACCATGTTCAAGGTGGTGTGTGAGCGCTAGTCGCATACCCCGCTTGGCATGGGCGACTTGGATTCGCGATGTTGCGAATGCTGGCGGCACGGGTGGCCTTAACTGGCATGTGCATGCCCTGCGGTCGCTTAACCGCTGGCTACCCACCCGCGAGAAAATCGCTCAATTTTTGGCAGGCATTGAACCCAAGCAAAGCCATTTGCTGCTGATAGGTCCAAGCGCAGGTTGGATGCTTCCCACGCCCTGGCTCACCCGCTTCAAGCAAATCGATGTGGTCGACATCGACCCTTTGGTGCCAGTGTTGTTTCGTTTGCGCCACGCAAAGGGTTTGCGCGAACACGGCATAGAACTGCGTTTTCACCGCGAAGATGCCATTGCAGGGTTACCGCAATTGCTGCGTGCACACCCCGACGCTTGCCTGTGGTTTGACAATGTGTTGGGTCAGGTGAGTGTTCGTCTAGGGGACGAAGACATTGCCGAGCGGCAACTGCGTCACATCAAACTGCTGCTCAAAGGGCGCAGTTGGGGCAGCTTGCATGATGTCTACTCGGGTCCGACCGACCCTGCCATGGCCTCGTCTGTAATTGAAACCTTAAGCTTCAAGCGTCTTGACGAGGCGGATGAGGAAACCGCACAAGTCGAATGCAATGGTAAAAAACAACTGTTAAGTGAGGCTGTTCAAGGCTTGCTGACCCAAGTCAATGCCAAAGGTGTGTGGCATGACCATGCCACTGCAGGCGTGTTTGCGCCGCATACTTCCACCACCTTGATTCCATGGGCTTTCAAGCCACACTATTGGCACTGGTTAGAAGCGGGTTGGGTCAAGTCTTCAAATTAAACAGCGTCAAACCCAAGGTATCCATTTCTTTTTGGTCGCGTTTGCGCTCCCATGTCTTAACGGCCTGCTCGTCTTTTTCTTGCATGGTTTCCATCTTCATGCGCTGATGGGTGGCCTGTAGCATGGCCAGCTTGATGCCTTCGAGCTCGACCGAAGCTTTGACGATGTCTTTTTCTACGCGGTTCACCAAGTCTTGCAAATGTAAAATGAATTGACGCTGGTTGGTAGTGTCGACCATGCTGTGGAGCAAGGCTTGGGATTCAAGCGCACGCTTTTTGTAGTCATCCAGCAGGGTATCCATGCGGTGACGGCTTTCCTGTAAGGCTCGCAATTTTTTTTGGGCATCGGCATAGGAACGCTGTATCAGTTCCTCGGTGTCCTTGGCTTTTTTGGTCAGCACAGCCCAACAACTACGCACCTGCATTGTGTATTCCCATCATGATTGGTTGAGCAAGTCACGCAGTTGCGAACGCGTGACTTCGTAGTCTTGACTGATGTGCATATCTTGACGCAAAAAACTGACTATACGATCGTTTAAGCGAATCGCTTCGTCCAACTCAGGGTTAGAACCATTTTCATACGCACCCACCTGAATCAAGTCAACGTTTTGCTGATACAAAGACCAAAGACGACGCAATTTGTTGGATAACTTCAAATCTTCGCTGCTGAGCAAGGTTTGCATCAAACGAGAAATAGAGCCGGTCAAATCAATCGCAGGGTAATGCGCTGAGTCGGCGAGTTTGCGCGACAACATCACTTGACCGTCCAATGAGGCGCGGGCAATGTCCACAATCGGGTCGGAGGCGTCATCGCCCTCGGCGAGCACGGTGTAAATGGCGGTGATAGAACCGTGACCATGTCTGCCAACGCCGCCACGTTCGATCAAATTGGGCAATAGACCAAACACCGAAGGTGGGTAGCCTTTGGCGGTAGGTGGCTCGCCAATGGCCAAACCAATTTCGCGCTGTGCATGGGCGACCCGCGTCAAGCTGTCGCACAGCATCAGCACATCTTTGCCTTGGTCACGGAAATATTCCGCGATCACATGGGTTAAGTGGGTGGCTTTCAAACGCAACACGGGCGAGACATTGGCTGGAGCGGCAATCACCACCGACTTAGCCAAACCTTCTTCGCCCAAGGACTCTTGAATAAAGGCTTGCACCTCGCGGCCACGCTCACCGATCAAACCAATGACGACAATGTCTGCCTTGGTAAAGCGGGTCAACATGCCTAATAAAACACTTTTACCAACGCCTGAGCCTGCAATCAACCCTAAGCGCTGTCCCCGACCTAGGGTGAGAATGCCGTTGATGGCTTTGACGCCTACATCCAAAATCTTGTTGATGGGGCCACGCTCCATCGGGTTGATGGGGCGACCCAACAGGCTGAGCAAGTCTTTGCAAACAGGTGCAGGTTTACCGTCCAAAGGCTGACAGCGCCCATCAATGACGCGGCCAAGAAGTTCAGGGCCTAAGCTGACCAAGGAGGAATTGCTCACCACTCGAACCATGTCGCCTGGTCCCACACCCGCAGGTTCGGTAAAAGGCATCAAGAACAAGACCTTGTCGTTAAAGCCCACCACTTCAGCTTCCACTCGGTGGCCATGGCGACCCACCACTTCGCAACAAGCACCCAAAGGCGCCATGACACCTCGGGCTTCCAAAGTCATGCCGACCAAGCGCACCAAGGTACCGCTGCGTTGCGGCTGCGGCGTACGCAAGCCTGAGAGGCTTTGTTCAACTTCTTCAGCAAAATCTATCATGGCAGCCCGTTAGATTTGAATCATCGAGCGAATGGTATTGGCAACGCGGTTTTGCTCTTGCTCCGCCACAAAACGCACCACCATCAACTTGTCTTCGTAGCTATTGCCAGCCAGCAATTCAGCAGGAATGACAGGCTTTTTCTTTTCTTTTTTCATGTTTTCGCGCATCTTTTTTAACTCATCGTCACCCTCGTCATCTTCCACACCCGCTTCAAGATCTGCCAAAACTTTTGCTTCAAGGGCCAAA
>JBILIR010000006.1:0-15989 GCA_044368955.1 Limnohabitans sp. | reverse complement strand
TGCAAATCCGCGCGGTGTTCAAAGTGAAGGGCGTGAAAACACTCAACACCTTGGCCAACAGCTGGTGGGGCAAGGCAGCGATTGGCTTGGAATACCTGTTCAAGCAAAGCGGCCCGATGAGCATGGCACCTTCGCAGCTGGGTGCTTTCACCCGCAGCGACCCTTCCCAGCCTTGGCCCAATGTCGAGTACCACGTGCAACCCTTAAGCCTAGACGCATTTGGCGAACCACTGCACCCCTTCCCTGCGTTCACCGCCAGCGTGTGCAACCTGAACCCGACCAGCCGAGGCGCGGTGAATATCCAAAGCGCCGACTTCAACCAAGCCCCGCTGATTGCCCCCAACTACCTGTCCACCGACGCCGACCGCCAAGTGGCTGCCGACTCTCTGCGCTTGACCCGACGCATTGCCGCACAACCCGCATTGGCCCCATACCAGCCCGAGGAGTACAAGCCCGGCACCCAGTTCCAAAGCGACGAAGACTTGGCACGTTTGGCGGGCGACATTGGCACCACCATCTTCCACCCGGTGGGCACGGCACGCATGGGCCGCTTGGACGACCCACAGGCCGTGGTCGACCCCGAGTTGCGGGTGCGCGATGGGCGCGGCGGCGTGGTGCAGGGCCTGCGGGTGGTGGACGCGAGTGTGATGCCCACCATCACCAGCGGCAACACCAACAGCCCGGTGCTGATGCTGGCGGAAAAAGCCGCTGAGTGGCTGATCTTAGAAGCTAAACAAAGCAAGGCTTGACTCGGGAAAGTCCTTAGCCAGCCTTTGCATCACATGAACTAAAGTTCAATCACTCGCAAGCAAGATTCGTTTTGTTTGCCGAGGGTCTGAGGAGACAAAAGAAAAGAGAAAAAGCACCGCACAACGGTGCTTTTTTTTCGTCTCTCAGCGACTGAGAGAATGCCCAGCATGGACACCGTCTTCATCACCCTGGCATCTGCATTGGCAGGGTTTATCGATGCGTCGGTAGGCGGTGGCGGTTTGCTGCTGGTGCCCGCGCTCTTTGCCACCTACCCCACCGCCTTGCCCGCAACTTTGCTGGGCACCAATAAATCCGCTTCGATGTGGGGCACCCTGTTTTCCGCATGGCGCTTTCAACAGCAGATACCCTTGCAGTGGCGTGCGTTGCGCTTTGGGGCTTTGTGCGCCTTGTTAGGCGCTTGCGCGGGTGCCTACACCTTGACCCTGCTCTCGCCACAATTGATGCGCCAAGCGCTGCCCCTTCTGTTACTGGCGGTGCTGATTTACACCTTGAAGAACAGACAGATGGGGCAAGCGCAACAGCCACGCTACAGCGGACGCGCACAAATGTGGGCCATGGGTGGGTGTGGGGCCGTCATGGGTTTTTACGATGGTTTTTTGGGACCAGGCACGGGAAGCTTGCTGGTTTTTTTGTTGGTAAGAATTTTGGGGTTTGATTTTTTACAGGCCTCGGCCCACAGCAAGGTGCTGAACTTGGCCAGCAATATGGCGGCTTTGGCCTGGTTGGGTTGGCAAGGCCATGTGCTGTGGGCAATCTTTCTGCCCATTGCCTTGGCCAATATCGCAGGCAGTTGGTTGGGCACACGCATGGCTTTGCGCCACGGTACTGGCTATGTCCGATGGTTGTTCATCTTGGTGGTAGCCGCCTTGCTGCTGAAAACCACCCGAGACGCTTTACTGGCTTAGCGCACCAATGGGCCATTCTCGGCAGGCAAGGCCTCTGGTACCACGGCCTTGGGCGGCCATGGCACGCTGGCGATGGGACGCGGCTTGCCGATGGGGCGCGTGGCTTGCCCATTTCGCACCGCTTCAATATCTTCCAAAGATGGGTAGATACCCATCAACATGTAATCAAAAACGCGCCGAGCAATCGGTGCCGCGTTTTGCGCACCAAAGCCGGCGTTTTCCACCACCATGGCCAATGCGATCTTGGGATCTTCAGCAGGCGCATAAGCGATGAACAAAGCATGGTCGCGCAAACGCTCATCGATCTTGGAGGCATCGTATTTTTCGTTTTGTTTGATGGTGAAGACCTGCGATGTACCGGTTTTCCCGCCACTGGTATAGCTTGCACCGACAAAGCTTGAGGCAGAGGTGCCTTCTATGTTCACATCCACCATGGCTTTTTTGACGGTGTCGATATGCTCCGCTTGGAAAGACAAAGGGGTTGGGTCATCCAATGTCACCGCTTGCGCCACCCTTGTTTCCACATCGACCACCTCTCGCACCAAATGCGGCTTGCGGCGTATGCCGTTGTTGGCAATGGTGGCCATGGCTTGGGCGAGTTGCAACATGGTGAAACTGTTGTAACCCTGCCCAATGCCCAAGGATATGGTTTCGCCCGAGTACCAGCGCTGCTGCTCAGGGCGTTTGTAGCTGGTGCGCTTCCATTGGGTAGAGGGCAAGATGCCACGCGCCTCGCCCGAGATGTCGATGCCGGTCATTTGACCAAAACCCAGCTCTTTCATTTGATCGTGGATCATGTCCACGCCCATGTCCCGAGCGAGCAAATAGTAGTAGGTGTCACACGACTGAACAATGGATTTGTGCATGTCCACTGTGCCGTGCCCACTCTCCTTGTCATCGCGGAAACGGTGGTCGCCGAACATGAAATAACCTGGGTCGTTAAAGATTTGCGAAGACGAGCGTTTGCCGGTGTTCAAAGCGACAAGCGACATGAACGGTTTGTAGGTTGAACCCGGCGGGTAAGTGCCGCGCAACGCACGGTTGAGCAAGGGTTTGTCAGGTGACTCGTTGAGCAACTTCCAGTTTTCTGCGTCGATACCCTCTACGAACTGGTTGGGGTCAAACGTGGGCTTGCTGACAAAGCTCAGCACTTCCCCAGTTTTAGGGTCGATGGCGACCATCGCTCCACGGCGGTTGCCATACAAATCTTCCACCAGTTTTTGCAACTTGATGTCGATGGACAGCACCACGGTGTTGCCAGGGATGGCGGGGCTGCTGCGCAAGCGTCGCACCGCTCTTCCACCGGCCGAGGTTTCCATTTCATGCACACCGGTTTGGCCATGCAGTTGACGCTCATAGCTTTGCTCTACACCGAGTTTGCCAATGAAGTCTGTGCCACGGTAGTTGCCGGCATTTTCAGAGTCTTCGAGTTTTTCTTTCTCGGCCGCGTTGATGCGCCCGATATAACCAATCACATGGCTGGCCAAGTCGTTGTAGGGGTAATTGCGAAACAAACGGGCACGAATCTCAACGCCTGGAAATCGAAAGCGCTGGGCAGCAAAACGCGCCACTTCTTCATCGCTTAAGCGGGTACGAATGGGGACAGACTCAAAGCTTTTAGATTCCTCGCGTAGCTTTTTAAATCGCCGCTTGTCTCGCCCTTGGATGTCAATCAACTCAGAGAGGCTTTCAATCACCTCGTCCAGTGGCGCTTGAATCTTGGAAGGCGTGATCTCTAAAGTGTAGGCGGAATAGCTGGTGGCCAAGACCACGCCATTGCGGTCCATGATGACGCCTCGGTTGGGCACAATGGGCACGATAGCGGTGCGATTGCTCTCGGCTTGGGCGTTGAACTCTTGGTAACGCCACAGCTGCAAATAAACCAACCGAATAAACAAAAAACCAAAGGCGATAAACACAAATAATGTTGCTACAAACACCCGCCCTCTGAAGCGACGAAGGTCATATTCGACATTGCGCAGCAAGCTCATAAGGGTCGGTTTTTATCGGGATCAGGCGCGCGCCGCTGCGGTGCCAGCAGCAACACCGATACCACCGGCCACAGCAGTGCTTGAAGCAAAGGCGATATAAACATCGACCAGCCAGGAAACAAGCCGCCAGAACCCATGCGCACCGCAAGCTCCAATAAATGGGTTGCCAAAAACACGGGAAATACTTGCAGGGCCTGCGAGGGCACATCAAACCACAAGATGCGACGATGAATCATGGTGGCCAAAAAGCCTTGCACTGAGTATGCCAGCGCATGTTGGCCCAGCAGCGATGTTTGATGCACATCGGTGAGCAAGCCTAGGAAAAAGGAAATGCCCACACCTACTTTCAGTGGTTGATGCACACCCCAAAACAACAACAGCAAAGCGACCCAATCAGGGGTCCATGCCGCATTGCCAAACAAGGCCATGCTTTGCACCATGTCCAGCAGCAAGGCGATCAGCAATGTCAGAAACATGAAGGTGGGGTTGGCTGGCAGCAGCAACTGCTGGCCACGGGGCATGATCATTGCCGCACCCCTTTGTGTTGTAGCGCTGGCGTAGCTTGGTCTAGCGCAGGAGGCTCCAGCGGCAACTTGACCGGTGCGAGCACCATCACATGGCGCGCGCCTTGCACCCGCGCCAGCGACTCACACAAGATGCGCGCAAACACGGAGTCAGCACGACGCTCGACTTTGACTACCTTGGCAACCGGAATGCCAGGGGGGTATACACCATCCACACCGCTGGTGGTCAGTACGTCATCTACCTCAATGTCTGCATTGGTGGCCATGTACCGCAGTTCAAGCAAAGGCGCGCCGCCCGACTCACCAAATGCCACGCCACGTGCGCTGGTCCGGGTATTGAGAACAGGAATGGAGTGCTCGCGATCGGTGACCAAAGTGATTTCGCTCACCAACGGGTGTACGCGGGTGATTTGTCCCAATATGCCCTGCTCGTCCATCACCGGCGAGCCTTGAACCACACCATTGAGCGCACCTTTGTCGAGCACCATCTTGCGGGTGTAGGGGTCGCCTGCCTCGTACAACACTTCTGCTGCCAAGGAAGGCGTGGGCATACGTTGGCGCAACTCTAACAATTCACGCAAGTGGCGGTTCTCAAGCTCAAGTTGTTCGAGTTGTGAGGTGCGCACCGATTGCGTGAGCAGTTGTGCTTTGGCGGCTTGCAAGTTATCCAAGACATCTTGCTTGCCTTCAAAAATGTCCCCGAGGTCATACCAAGCCACTTGCGGGCGCAGGGCCACCCATTGCACGGGATAAATGATGATGGAAAGGACCCAGCGAGCCGGTTGAACAAGGTTGTAACGCTGGTCCGCCAACATCAGGGCCATCGACACAAAACTGAAAATAATCAGCTTGGTCAGCGCGGAGGTGCCTTGCTTAAAGAAAGGCGGCGGGTTGCGGTCCAGCGTCCCGAGTGGCATTTATTCGTTGGTGAAAATCGAACCGAGACGCTCCATGCGCTCTAAGGCTAAGCCGCAACCGCGCACCACGCAAGTCAGCGGGTCTTCGGCCACCAGCACAGGCAAGCCGGTTTCTTCGGCCATCAAACGGTCAAGGTCGCGCAGCAGCGCGCCGCCGCCGGTGAGCATCATGCCGCGCTCGGCAATGTCAGCGCCCAACTCGGGAGGTGTTTGCTCCAAAGCATTCTTCACCGCCGACACAATGTTGTTGAGGGGGTCGGTCAGCGCTTCCAAAATTTCGTTGGAAGAGATGGTGAAAGACCGTGGCACGCCTTCAGAGAGGTTGCGACCTTTGACTTCCATCTCGCGCACTTCGCTCCCCGGAAAGGCAGAGCCGATTTGCTTCTTAATAGCCTCTGCGGTGGGCTCGCCAATTAACATGCCATAGTTGCGGCGTATGTAGTTGATGATGGCTTCGTCGAATTTATCGCCACCCACGCGCACACTGCCTTTGTAGACCATGCCGCCCAAGGAAATGACGCCCACCTCGGTGGTGCCACCACCAATGTCGACCACCATCGAGCCCGAGGCATCTGACACGGGTAAACCAGCGCCAATGGCTGCGGCCATGGGTTCTTCAATCAAGTAAACCTCTGAAGCACCCGCGCCGAGTGCTGACTCGCGAATCGCCCGGCGCTCAACTTGGGTAGAGCCGCAAGGGACACAAATGATGATGCGGGGGCTGGGCTTTAACAGCGAGCGCGGATGCACCATCTTGATAAATTGCTTGAGCATTTGCTCGGTGACGGTGAAGTCGGCGATCACGCCGTCTTTCATGGGGCGAATGGCTTCAATGTTGCCGGGGACCTTGCCGAGCATGGCTTTGGCTTCATGGCCCACAGCTTGAATGCTCTTCTTGCCTTGGGGTCCGCCTTCGTGGCGAATAGAAACGACTGAAGGTTCGTCGAGCACAATGCCGCGGTCTCTGACGTAAATAAGGGTGTTGGCTGTGCCCAGGTCAATGGCCAAGTCGGTGGAGAAATACCGACGAAATGCTCCAAACATCACAATCCTCTCTGGGTTTACCAGCAAAGACAGGATAATAACCTAATGCCTGTGCCATTTCTGGCCTCGGGACTTGCCATTTTTTTCTGACCATGTCACTCACACCCACCGATATTGAACGCCTGGCGCAACTCTCGCGCTTGTCGTTTGACGCCCCTGCCAGCCAGCGCATGCTGGAGGGCTTGAACAACTTCTTTGCCGTCGTCGAGCAAATGCGCGAAGTCGACACCTCTGGCGTGGTCCCCATGGCCCACCCCATCGACGCCATGCCCTTGGGCGATTTGGCCTCCCACGCCCCCAGCGCCACTGAAGGCATGGCTTTGCGCTTACGCGAAGACCGTGTGAGCGAGCCCAACCAACGCGAAGCTAACCAACGCAGCGCACCAGCGGTTGAGCGCGGTCTGTTCTTGGTGCCGAAAGTGATCGAGTAAGCCATGTCCGATCTTCACACTTTGGGCGTGGCGCAACTCTCGGCACTGTTGCAAAAGAAAGAGGTGAGCGCGGTGGAACTCGCCACCCGCATGCTTGCGCGTTTGGGCGGCAACCCACACAACGCGTTTTTGAGCGTGAACTCAGAAGTCACTTTGGCGCAAGCCAAGGCGGCAGACACTCGCATTGCAGCGGGCGACACATCGCCCTTGCTGGGCGTGCCCATTGCCCACAAAGACATTTTTGTCACCACCGACTTTCCCACCACCGCCGGTTCACGCATCTTGGAAGGCTACCGTTCGCCCTTCAACGCCACCGTGGTGCAGCGCTTGGCTGATGCAGGCATGGTGAGCCTGGGCAAACTCAGTTGCGATGAATTCGCCATGGGCTCGGCCAATGAAAACGTGGCCGTGCCCTCTGCCAAACCCCAGGCCGTCACCAATCCGTGGGACGTGAGCCGCATCCCCGGCGGCTCTTCAGGCGGCAGCGCCGCAGCTGTCGCCGCGTGTTTGACGCCTGCCGCCACCGGCACCGACACCGGTGGCTCGATTCGTCAACCGGCGGCGTTTTGCGGCATCACCGGCATCAAGCCCACCTATGGCCGCGCCTCGCGCTACGGCATGGTGGCGTTTGCCTCCAGCCTGGACCAAGCCGGCCCCATGGCCCGCAGCGCCGAGGACTGCGCGATGCTTTTGAGCGCCATGTGTGGCCCTGACTTAGACCGCGATTCCACATCATTGGATTTGAAGGTGGAGGATTTTTCGCGCGACTTAAAGAAGCCATTGAAGGGCTTGCGTGTGGGTGTGCCACAAGAGTTTTTTGCCGATGGTTTGACCGCTGATGTGCGTGGTCCCATCGATGCAGCACTTGAAGGCCTGCAGAGCCAAGGCGCCACCCTGGTGCCGATTGCGCTGCCCCGCACCTCACTGTCCATTCCGGTGTACTACATCATTGCCCCCGCTGAAGCGTCGAGCAACCTGTCGCGTTTTGATGGCGTGAAGTTCGGTCACCGCGCCAAAGACTTCACCGACCTCGCCGATATGTACGAAAAGACCCGCAGCGAAGGCTTCGGCGACGAGGTGAAACGCCGCATCATGATCGGCAGCTATGTGCTGTCGCACGGCTACTACGACGCTTACTACCTGCAAGCGCAAAAAATCCGCCGCATGATCGCCGACGATTTCCAGCGTGCTTTCGCCAGTTGCGATGTCATCGCCGGTCCTGTGGCACCGACAGTGGCGTGGAAGCTGGGCGACAAATCGGACGACCCTCTGGCCAACTACTTGGCCGACATCTTCACCTTGCCCGCGTCCCTTGCTGGCTTGCCCGGCATGAGCATCCCTATTGGTTTTGGCGCTGGCAACATGCCGGTGGGCATGCAACTGATTGGCAACTATTTGCAAGAGGCCAAGCTGTTGAATGTGGCGCATCAGTTCCAGTTGGCCACTGACCACCATTTGAAAACCCCCGGAGGTGCCGCATGAGTGCCCCACTCGTTCACGGCTACGAAGTTGTCATTGGCTTCGAGACCCACGCCCAACTCTCCACGCAAAGTAAAATTTTCAGCCGCGCTTCCACTGCCTTTGGTGCCGAGCCCAACACGCAGGCTTGCGCGGTGGATTTGGCCCTGCCAGGTACCTTGCCGGTGATGAACAAAGGCGCTGTTGAGCGTGCCATTCAGCTGGGCTTGGCGCTGGGTTCGCACATCGCTGAGCGCAGTATCTTTGCGCGCAAAAATTATTTCTACCCCGACCTGCCCAAGGGCTACCAAATCAGCCAGTTTGAAATTCCGGTGGTGCAAGGCGGCGAGGTGTCTTTCTTTTTGGACCAAGGTAAAGAAACGCTGCACAAAACCGTGCGCTTGGTGCGGGCGCATTTGGAAGAGGATGCGGGCAAGTCGCTGCACGAAGATTTCATTGGGCAAAGCGGCATCGACCTGAACCGCGCTGGTACGCCGCTGTTGGAGATCGTCACCGAGCCTGACATGCGCAGCAGTGCCGAGGCCGTGGCTTATGCCAAAGAGCTGCACAAAATCGTCACCTGGATTGGTATTTGTGATGGCAATATGCAAGAGGGTTCGTTTCGATGCGACGCCAATGTGTCGGTGCGCAAACCCGGTGCGCCACTGGGCACGCGGCGTGAAATCAAAAACTTGAACTCATTCAAGTTCATGCAGCAAGCGATTGACTATGAGGTGCGCTGGCAGATCGAGCAAATTGAAGACGGCCACGCCATCCAGCAAGCCACGGTGCTGTTCAACCCCGACACCGGTGAAACCCGCGCCATGCGCACAAAAGAAGATGCGGCTGATTACCGCTACTTCCCCGACCCCGATTTGCCACCGCTGGTGATCGGCCGTGATTGGATCGAGCGGGTGCGCAGTGAGATGGCCGAATTGCCCCGGGTGATGGCCGAGCGTTTTGTCACGCAATACGGGTTGCCCGAGTACGACGCCACGCAACTGACGCAAAGCAAGGCTGTTGCCGCTTACTTTGAAGAGGTCGCAAAACAGCCTATCGCTGTTAGCTCTGATGGATCGCAAAAAGTCCATGGAATGACCATGCCCAAACTGGCCAGCAACTGGATCATGGGTGAGGTATCGAGGCGCTTGAATGCCGACGAGTTGAGCATTGAACAATCGCCTGTGAGCGCCGCACAACTGGCAGCACTGATTGGCCGCATCAGCGACAACACCATCAGCAACAACGCGGCCAAGCAGGTGTTTGATGCGCTCTGGGCCGAAGGCGGCGCGGATGTGCAAGGCACGACCTCTGACGCAGCGCGTGTGGACGCCCTCATCGAAACCAAGGGTCTGAAACAAATCAACGACACCGGCGCGCTTGAGGCCATCATCGACGAGGTGCTGGCCGCCAACCCCAAGAACGTGAAAGAGTTCAAAGCCGGTAATGCCAAAGCCTTGAACGGCTTGGTCGGCCCCATCATGAAAGCCAGCAAGGGCAAGGCGAACCCGGCGCAGGTGAATGAGATATTGCTGAAAAAGTTGGGCTAGCCCATTTTTTTATCCTTGCATTTTGAATATGGCGTATTTAAAGTGCAAGGATGGTTTTCACGCGTTGCTCAACCTTTATACGTGAGCGCCTCAAGCGCCAAACAGCTTCAACATCTTTGCTACTTCTGGCGTTAATCCCATGGTCTTGAGCCGAACATGGGGATGGGCCGCGGCAAAAACTCGAAAGACCTCATCCACAAAAGCCTGCCCAACGGTTTGCACGCCTTCAAAATCAAGGATGACTGTCTTGAATAGTGTGGCGCGTTCTGTCACCCATTTGGCTTGCGATCGCGAAACGAGTTCGCTGCTGAGTTGTGCCAAGCGAACTGGAATTTCAGTGGTGTGAAAAGCGTCTGCACCCACCTCGGTTGGTTCGAAATACTTCAGGTAGACATCGTTGGCCTTGCGTTGGGTTTGAATCGCCAAGTCCATGCGCACCACGGTCTGCATGGCGTTGGGCTTGAGGCAAGCTTGGGCATTCATCCACGCAAACGGGGGCAGCGCATCCGCTGTATCGTGCGGATCAAAACGCAAGCCACCGGATTCAATGGCAAAGCCGTCCATCATCCGCGAGGACACAAACACGCCGATGCCCGAATGTCCTTGCGGCGCAGTCGTGAACTTGCCCTTGGCCAACTCCAACAACGCCAAACGGGTGTCAAACAAATGGGCAGCCTTCGCAATCTTGGCAAAAATGCCCACCCCGTCATCCGCCACAAGCATTTGCAAACGCCCACCCTGCACATGCATGCCCATGGCGACTTGCTGCGCCTGAGCATGGTCCAGCACGTTGTTGAGCATTTCCGTGAATGCAATATTGGCAAGGTTGCGCACATTGGCGCTGACATCTTTTAGCAGCGGCGCAAGGTGTTGCTCCCACACCGCCATTTCACCGCCTTGCTGGACGATAGCTTGGACGGGCTGAACGGCCAACCAAAAGCGCAATGCGCCAAGAGAGTAGGTCTGCCGTGTGCCGCTGCCATGGCGCTGCAGATAGCCGGTATCAGCCAACTTCTTGATACGACGCGAAACCGCCACCCGACTCAAGCCGGTTTGCGCTGTCGCCTCCCCCGCCAGGCCTTCGCCTTGGGCAGCGCAAGCCAAGATGATTGAGTCGTTGAGGTCTAGGGATTGCATCGTGAGTTGATCATAAAAAGATCATTATTGTATCTAAATATAGATTATTTTGTATCTTAATGACATTAAGAATGTTGCTAAATCTTATCTAAGCTGTGTTTTAAGCCGCCGCTGCGCGGTAAGCGATGAACAAATCGGCGGGTAGCTGGTGGGTCAGTTTCCATGTGATTTGCATCGGCATCTCAGCTTGGTGACTGACGTAGCTGGCGGGACTCAAGAAATAAAACGCTCGGTCTTCGGCATGGAGTCGGACAAACACCATGATATGTGTGCCCTGCGCCCGGTGTTCTTGATAACGTCGGCCGGTGGGTGAATCGGCTGTCGTGCGCGACTGACTTTCCCAATGGAAAAGACTTCTGCTGATCGCATGGTCGCGGTATCTTGTGCTGGGTGAAAATCGTTTTTCGGTCTTGGTCAGCGTGATCAGAAATACATCGCATCGTTCATGCCGTATGAACTTCACCCCCTCGCGCCATGGCGGGACCTGAATTCGCGAATGCTCGGCCATCCCTGCAGACGTATCACCAAACGCGGCTTGAATTTCGGCGCGGCTATATCGAGCATGTACCCGCAGAGGCACATCGGCTTTTTCTGACAATGCATGGCCCAGGTGTTGGATGCGTTGTTCAAGCAACTGAAACAGTTCCAGCAGTTCTGCTCGCACCTGCGGGTGCGCCCATACCGCCTGGGCACCTTTTGCGGTTGTCAGTTCATTGATTTCAGCCACAGACGAAGTCAACGCTGACAACAACATACGCAGCCATCTGCCATGTGATTGACTGAGCCGCTCAACTTCTGGCGGCATCGTCTGAGAAAGCCAATGTATGTAGACATTCAAACGATCAGGGTCATCGAGATGAAGCAATCGGGCACAGGCTTTGCGAAGGGCCTCTTCATGCGGCCCAATGGGGGCCAATGGTTCTTCCGCTGCTGCAAGTAATTCACTCCAACATCGGCCATGGGCATAGATGTCCTCCAAATCCAGTCCGCTGTGCGCCAAAAAGCCAGGCAAGCTGATGGACATACCTGCTTGACGCATGGCGCGAATTTCATTGGCCATGCCAACCAGACCTCGTGGCACAGCATCTTTCACACTTTGCAACACGCGGTCTCTTGCCACGCCCGAAGGCAGCAGTGGGAAGCCCTGCTCAACTTGTTCAATCAACTGTTTCCGCGTACCACCCAAGAGGGCCCGCAGCTTGCGATCAAATCTGAACTCCCGCCGGTGTTGCCCCACAAAATCCAGCACGGTGCACATCACCTTGCCATCATGGCGCCGCAGGCCACGCCCCAATTGCTGCAAAAACAATGTGGGGCTGTCAGTCGGTCTGAGCATCAGCAATGTGTCCACCGCTGGCACGTCCACACCTTCATTAAACAGGTCCACCGAAAACACCACTTGCAAATCGCCTGCAGCCAATTGGCGCAATGCCTGCTCACGCTCTTGAGTCGTCGACTCCCCCGACACCGCCACCGACGCAATCTGGTGTGCATTGAACACCCTTGCCATGAAATGGGCATGGCTGACCGACACACAAAAACCCAAGGCCCGAATTTCGCCCACTCGGTCAACTTTGCGCACCAACTGCTCGATCACCATGCGGGCCCAAGCATCGTCGGCGGTGAGCAGTTGGCTCAATGCGTTGGTGTCATACCCACGCCCACGTCGCCATGGAATTTGCCGCAGGTCCGTGTTGTCCCCTATGCCGTTGTAAGCAAAAGGCACCAAGCGCTGCTTATCGATAGCGTCCCACAAACGCAATTCGGCAGCCATTCGGCCATCAAACCACTGTGTGACCGATTGCCCATCAGCGCGTTCTGGGGTGGCCGTTAAACCGAGCAACTCTTGAGGCTGAAGATGAGCCAACAATGTGCCATAGGTCGGCGCGGCCGCATGATGAAACTCATCAATGATGACCACATCAAAGTGTGTGGCGTCCAGCAGAGCCAAGTCCATGCGCGACAAGCTTTGCACAGATGCAAACACATGCTCATAGTGCTCAGGCCGCGCACCATCGACCCACATCTCACCAAAAGATGCGTCGCGCAAGGCGTATTGAAAGGTGGCGCGTGATTGGGCCAAGATTTCTCTTCTGTGGGCAATGAACAGCAAACGAGCGCGTGGCAAGGTATGGCGCAACCGTGCGTAGTCCACAGCCGCCATGACCGTTTTACCTGTGCCCGTGGCGGACACCAGCAAATTGCGATGGTGGCCTCGTGCTCGTTCAAGCGTGATGCATTCGAGTAAATGTTCTTGGAACGGTTCAAGCCGCAACTCAATGGCGGGCAATACGCCGATGGACTGCGGATTGTGTTGGTTGCTTTGTCTGGCGAGATCCGCACGGAATACCGCCGCGTCAAAGTCGATGAATTCGTCACTGTTCCAGCACGACTCAAACAAAGCAGCCATGCGCTCCAGCACATTGCTGTTGCGAGCGGCCGATACCCGCAAATTCCACTCCAGTCCATGCACTTGCGCTGAGTGGGTAAGGTTGGACGATCCGATGTAACCCGTAGAAAACCCATTGAAGCGATGAAACACCCATGCCTTGGCATGCAAACGGGTGACCGAGGTGTCATAGGACACACGGATTTGCGCACCCATACTTTGTAAATCCTCAAGCGCAGCAGCTTCGGTTGACCCTGTGTAGGTGGTGGTCAAAACCCGCAAATTTTTGCCATTCTGCACATGTCTGCCCAATGCTTCGCGCATGGGCGCGATGCCACTGCGCCGAATAAAAGCCATGATTAAATCGATACTGTCGGCCGATGGAATTTCAGAAATCAACTGCGCCCCGAGTCTGGGCTCACCGGGTGCGTTGGTCATCAAGGCGGTATCCAAAAGAGGCACCACTGGCGACTGCAGGGTGGGCGACGATCCATCTGGCAATCGCTTTGCTACTTGCATGAGCAAAGCCCCTGCCTGCTCAGGTATCTCGCCCTCCAAAATCGGCAATCTGCCATGGAGCGCTTGGACAATCAATTCACCGATCAGTTGCGTACCTGCGGCCACGCGGTCCTCGTTGGGCATGGCGGCCAGTACTTTTTCAATCACATGCGACAAGTGCAATGCCAGTCGGTCTGCTGCTTCCGCAGGATCGAGCTTGTCCAACTGGTGGGACCAGGACCCATCCAAGCCACGCAATGCCTCTTGTAATCGGCGGGTGAGGATGGCTTCGTAACTGCCAGGGATCAAATTCATATTTCAAGCTCAACCATTCATTCAGGTAGTAACCGTAACCTCATTCCAATTGCAGCAACCCCTTTGTTTACGCTGTAGGCTGTTGATTCGAAACACCTCTCACAATCAACCCCTGCGCCAGATAGTAAGTAGCCAAGACCCACAAACCGGCGTAAGGCAAGGGGCTGACAAACTTATCGATGGCCAGCAGGGTGTCAGAGAGCATGAAGCTCACGCTGCCCCAGGCCACCCACACACTCGCCGCCGTACCCAAGTGCTTGGCGCGGCCCCAAGCCTGTGCGGCCATGGTGGCAATCACCAACACATAAGCAGCGACAGGCACACGCAGCTCGGAGGGCAAGCCGTTTTGGTCCAAGCCCACAAACACCACAGCAGCTGCAGAAATACACACAGCCACCGCCCGCCGACTGCGCAACCAAGGCGCGTCTTGGCGAAACAACTGTATGTAACTGAGGTGTGCCAACAAAAACGCCACCAATCCATACACAAACATGCCTTGGCCCATCAGCAGCACATCACCCGCCAGCGACAAAGCCAAGGCCGCCATCAACCAACTGCGGCCCTTGGTACCTGCTGAGCCTTGCCACGCCGCAAAGATCAAGACCAACAAAGCCAAGGGTTTGGCCCACAGGTACACCTCGCTCCAGCCACAGGCATTGGCTGCAGTTGCCAAGGCGGCGGCTTGCACGAAGGCGCACATGGCGGGACTGAGTCGGTTTTGCAGCATGGCGTTCAAGCCCCACAAACCTGCGCTCACCGCCAACACGCACGTAGCGGCCTCGCCCCACGCCATGCCGTCCATGAACCACAAGACGCCAGACGCACAACTGAGCAGCACCACAAACCACAGCATGGCCCATCGCTGCACAGCCACAGACTGCACGGGCTGAAACGCGGGAAAGTTTTGGATGTCAAAGGGTTTGGCGGGAAAGCGCTGGGCCACATCCGCAGGACGCCAACCAGGGTGGCGAAACCACACCATCAGCTTGTCTCGCCAGCGCTTGGCGTGCCAACTGTCATGAACCAAATCGGTGTAAATCTGCAAGTTGGCCCACAAAGGGTCCCAGCTGTTCAGAGCTTTGCGGCTGCCGAACACACAAGGCTCACGGCTGTCTTCTTCTTGAAAGCTGCCAAACATGCGGTCCCACACCACCCAGATGCCGCCGTAGTTGCGGTCTACATACTTGTCATTCACAGCATGGTGAACACGGTGGTTGGAGGGAGAGCAAAACCAACGGTCAAACCAACCCAAGCGGCCAATGTGTTCGGTGTGCACCCAGTATTGGTAAAGCAAGTCAATCAAGGCCACGATGCCAAACACCACGGGTGGCACACCCAGCAAGGCCATGGGCAGGTAAAAAAACCAACTGGTCAATGCACCAGCGCTGCTTTGACGCAGTGCGGTGGACAAGTTGTAGTGCTGGCTTTGGTGGTGCACCGTGTGGCCCGCCCAAAACACCGCCACCTCGTGGCTGCAGCGATGGAACCAGTAATAGCAAAAGTCATACAACACCAAAGCCAATAAAGCGCCGTACCAGGTGCTCCACCAAGCGTCATCACGTACCAAGGCCACTTGCTCGAACACCAAGGTGTAAATGCCAATGCGCAGCAAACGGGTGAACACCGCGCTGATTTGGCTCAGGATGCCCAGCGAGATGCTGCTGATAGCGTCGTCAAGCCGGTAAGTTTGTGCGGCGGTCTTGCCTTGCCGCGCCAGTCTCATGCCCCACAACCACTCGATGAATATCAGGCCAAAAAACACTGGCGACGCCAACACAATGATGTAACCCATGGATTTGCCCAGTTAGTACAGCGTAGGAGATATTAATGCATCAGATTGCTTCCGCCTTCGGCCTCGCAATGACGATAGGCAGCACGCAATGACGGGGGTTGCTTCGCTGCGCTCGCAATGACGGGCGGCGGCTCGCAATGACGTCACTGCGAGGCCGAAGGCCGAAGCAGTCAAGGCTTAGGCCACAAAGCCCATAAACGCAGAGGCTGCTTTAAACGCCCCGCCACCTCACCGGCTTCACGCCCCGTACCCATGAAGAAATCCGCA